>NZ_JBHWES010000001.1:294491-306833 GCF_042734105.1 Streptomyces sp. NPDC059679
CGGGTCGTTGCGCAGCCGCCTGGTGTGGGGTGCGGCGCTGCTGGCCGCCGTGGCGGTGCTCGCCGCTCAGACCATCGGATTCCTGGTGCTGCGCTCATGGTTGCAGGGCCGCGTCGATCAGCAGCTCGACGACTTCGTCCTGCCGCAGCAGGCCTTCGCCCGTGATGTCGATCCCGAGCGGGTGCCCCGGCCGCCGAACCCCGGCTCGGTGACCCTGCCCTCCGACTTCCGCCTCACCTTCTTCGACGCGGCGGGCCACAAGCGGGGCATTCTCGGCGGTGGCAAGGCTCCGGGGCCGGATCTGCCGGATTCCGTCGGCCGGTTGCGTCTTGCCGACGGCCGCCCGGCCACCATTGCCGCCGTCTCGGGTGACGGCCACTGGCGGATCCAGAAGAAGGCCGCACCCGATCACACCTCGTATGTCGTCGCGCTGCCCCTGGACACGTTCGACGGTGCGACCTCCAAGTTGCTGTGGCTCAACGCCATCGTGCTGGCCGCCACCCTCACCGGTCTGATCGCGCTCAGCCGGTGGGTGGTCCGGATCGGGCTGCTGCCGCTGACCCATATGGAGCGCTCGGCACAGGACATCACGGTCAGCGATCTGAGCCTGCGGCTGCCGGACACCGATCCCCGTACCGAGACGGGCCGCCTCGGCACCGTGCTGAACACGATGCTGGACCGGCTGGAACAAGCCCTCCGTGAACGCGAGTCCTCCGAGGCCCGGCTGCGCCGGTTCGTCGCCGACGCCGGACACGAACTGCGCACGCCGCTGACGTCCATCCAGGGCTTCGCCGAACTGGCCCTGCGCCATGAGGGACGGCCGAGCGCCGAACGGCGCGAGGCCGACCGGCTGATCGTCCAGAACGCCGAGCGGATCAGTCTGCTGGTCGACGATCTCCTGCTGCTGGCCAAGCTGGACAAGGAACCCGACTACCGCAGCGAGCGGGTCGATCTGCTGTCGGTCGCCGCCGACTCCGTGAGCGCCGCGGCACACCAGAGCCATGGGCGCCCGATCAGGCTGGGCGCCCTCGGCACCGGGGCAGCCTCCGAGGAGGAGGATCTGGAGCTGGTCGAGACGACCGGCGATCCCCACCGGCTGCGGCAGGTCGTGGGCAATCTGCTGTCCAACGCGCTGACCCACACTCCGCCCGGTACGCGGGTGGACGTACGCGTGGGCACCGGGCGGGCCGGCCCCGCCACCGGCGGCACGGACCGCCCCGGCCGGACGAGCCCGTCGCCACCGCTGCGGGAAGGGGCGCGGATCTGTGTGCTGGAGGTGGCGGACCAGGGCCCCGGGCTGTCCCCGGAGGCGGCCGAGCGGGTCTTCGAACGCTTCTACCGGGTCGACCCGTCCCGCTCTCACGACCACGGAGGCTCCGGCCTCGGCCTGGCCATCGCGAGCGCGATCGCCCAGGGCCACGGCGGCCGGCTGGAACTCGAGACGGTTATGGACCACGGCAGCGTCTTCCGGCTCGTGCTGCCCGCGGATTCCGGTACGCCCTGAGACACGTGCCAACCGCCTTGCCTCAGGCCCGATTTCGGGACCGCACCCGGGACGGTCCTCGGGCGAACAGCCGCCCGAGGCGGCCGGTACTCCCTATGCTCGCTGCATGATCGACCTGCCGCTCTCCGCGCTGGAAGTCGCCATGGTCCAGGCCGGCACGCGGGCCGTGGACACGCTGCGCGACACCACGGCCTTCGCCCAGCGTCTCGACGCCCTCGGCTACCGCCGACTCTGGTACGCCGAGCACCACCACTCCCCCGCCATCGGCGCGTTCCCGCCCGTCGTGCTCACCGCTCATGCGGCCGCGTCGACTTCGGCCATCCGCCTGGGCTCGGGAGGTGTCCTCGCCCCTAACCACGCCCCCATCATGCTGGCGGAACAGTTCGGCACACTCGCCGCACTGCACCCCGACCGGATCGATCTGGGCATCGGCCGCGGACCCGGCACCTTCGACGAGTCCACCGCCCGGGCACTGCGGCGCGGCGCCGGGCCGACGACGGACGACGAATACCGCGACGATGTGGCCTCCACGCTGCGGTTCCTGGTCGACGAGGTCGCGCTCGGCCCGCTTCCGGAGCCGTGGCTGCTGTCCTCCAGTACCGCCGGTGCCGCGCTCGCCGCGGAACTCGGCCTGCCCATCGCCTTCGCCCATCACATCCGTCCCGACAACACCCTGGCCGCGCTCGACCATTACCGCGCACACTTCTCCCCCTCCCCGTGGTGTGACCGCCCCCGCGTGCTGGTGTGCGTGGAGACGGTGTGCGCCGAGACCCAGGAGGAGGCGATACGGCTGGCCGGCCCGATGAACGTCGTCAAGGCCGGGCTCCTCAAGGGACACAGCGAGATCCCGTTCCCCACGCCCGCCGAGGCGTCCGCGCACCCGTTCACCGCGGAGGAGCGGCAGGCGCTGGCGGCCTTCGGGGCCCAGCAGGCGTACGGCACACCCGAGACCGTCGTGCGGCGCCTGGCGGAACTGGCGGAGGCGACCGGCGGGGACGAACTGATGCTGGTGACACCGGTCCATGCGTTGGCGGCCCGGCTGCGGTCGTACGAACTCGTCAAGCGGCATGCCCACGCGCCACGTCCGTCTGCTCCCCGCTGACGGTGGTGGCCGAAGCGGGCCGGGACCGGTTCGGTCCCGGCCACCGGTCATGGGGCAAGGACCGAGCGTACGTGCTCGACCTGCGGCGCAACGGCGAAGTACGGGCCGGCGAGGGCCCGCCACCGAGTGAAGGCGTCGGACTGGCGGAAGGTCACGGTGTGGTGTTCGACGGTTTCCCACCGCACCATGAGCCGGTAGCGGGACGGCTCCTCGACGCTGCGGCTGAGGTCGATTCCCTCGCAGCCGTCCGCGGCGAGGAAGAGCGGGACGGCCTCGGCCACAGCCTTCTCGAACTCCTCCTCGCTGCCGGGGCGGACCTCGATCTGGGCGATCTCCGTGATCATGCTCTTCTCCGTCTTCAGTCGGTGATCCCGGTCGCCACGAGGGTACGGGGTGCGGCCACGCAGGCGTAGATCCACCGCTACCCGATCGACGTGGTTGCCGGAAGCAGCACCACCCCGTCCTCGTCGGCGTGCAGGATGTCGCCGGTGGTGAAGGTGACAGCGCCGAAGGACACCGGAACGTCGACCTCGCCCCGCCCGGACTTCCCGCTCTTGCGCGGGTTGGTACCGAGGGCCTGCACACCGACGGACACGCGGGCCACGGCGGCGACGTCCCGGACCGCCCCGAGGATCACGACGCCTGCCCATCCGTTGTCCCGGGCGCGCTCGGCCATGAGGTCGCCGAGCAGGGCGGTGTGCAGGGAGGCGCGGCCGTCGACGACTACGACGTGTCCGTCGCCGGGCTCGCTGAGCAGGGTGTGCAGCAGGGCGTTGTCGTCGTGGCAGGAGACGGTCCGGATCGGCCCCGAGAAGGAGCGGACGGCCCCGTACGAGGTGAACTGGACGTCGCAGACGCGCAGTTGGCCGCCGTACTGGTCGGCGAGGTGGGCGGTGGGGATCGCGGTGGCGGGCATCGGGTCCTCCTGGGGCGCCCGCCCCAGCGGGCGCGCCATGACCGCACCCCTGCCCTGGCCGCTGGCCTACCCGGTCTCCAGCGACGACTGCCGTACGCCCGTGTCGCTCGGCTTCGACGCACCGTTCACCGAAGCCGTCCGGCAGCTGGCCGAACTCGGGTACGACGGCGTCGAAGTCCAGGTCCGTGAGACCAGTGCGCGCGACGCCGATGCCATGCACCGAACCGCCGAGCGCAGCAGGCTGAAGATCCTCGGTGTCGCCACCGGCTCCATCGCGGCTCAGGACCATCTGACGCTGACCGACCCCTCGCCGGACGTACGCCGCCACGCACTCGACCTGTTGCTGAGCGCGGCCCGCCTCGCCGGAGCCCTCGGTGTTCCACTCAGCCTCGGCCAGGCCCGCGGCACCTTTCTGCCGGGTCTTGAGGATGTGCAGCGGGCCTGGGCCGAACGCGCCGTGCGGCAGTTGGCGTACGAAGCGGCCGCCCGTGGCAGCCGACTGCTGCTCGAACCGCAGTCACGTACCAACACCTCGCTGTGGCACACCCCCGACCAGGCCCGCGCCGCCGTTGCCGCGCTCGGCGCACCGGCCGGTCTTGTGCTGGACACCCATCACCTCGAAGCCGAGGGCGTCGATGCCGTCCGGGCCGTCGCTGACCACGCCCTGCTGACCGGCTGTGCGCAGTTCGCGGCGCCGGGCACACGAGGCCCGCTGACCGTCGGCGACCACCGGCTGTCCGCCCTGCTGCGGGCCCTGCGCCAGGGCGGCTTCGCCGGGTGGCTGACGCCGGAACACACCCAGGGCGGCGACAGCTTCAAGGCCGCCGCCCGTTCCCGGGCGGCCCTCGCCGATGCCGCCGGCGCCCTGCATCCCTGGGCCTCCCGATCTTACGAGTGACCGGAATCAACCCACCAACAACGTAAGGAACCCGCACCATGCGCAGCACCACCTACCGCCTCGGCGTCCTGGAGGGCGACGGTATCGGCCCCGAGATCGTCCCTTCCTCCGTCGAGATCGCCGCCGCCGCTGCCCAGGCCGCCGGTGTCTCCGTCGACTGGGTGCCCCTGCCGCTGGGCGCCACCGCGATCGACTCGCACGGCACCCCCGTTCCCGATGAGACCAGGGAGGCCCTGACCGGTCTGGACGGCTGGTACCTCGGCCCGCACGACTCCGTCAGCTACCCCGAGCCGCACAAGTCCGCCCTCAACCCCTCGGGCACCCTGCGCAAGCACTTCAAGCTGTTCGCCAATATCCGCCCCGCCAAGAGCTTCCCCGGTGCGAAGGCCGTCTGCGACAGCGCCGACCTGGTCACCGTCCGCGAGAACACCGAAGGTTTCTACGCCGACCGCAACACCTTCGCGGGCACGGGCGAGTTCATGCCCACCCCCGATACGGCGATCATGATGGGCATCGTCACCCGCGCGGCCACCGAACGCGTCGCCCGCGTCGCCTTCGACCTGGCCCGTTCGCGCCGCAAGAAGCTCACCATCGTCCACAAGGCCAACGTCCTCAAGCTCACCACCGGCCTGTTCCGCACCGTGTGCCAGGAAGTCGCCCAGGACTACCCGGACGTCGTGGTGGACGACTTCCACATCGACGCCATGACCGTGCATCTGGTGCGCCGGGCCCAGGACTTCGACGTCATCGTCACGGAGAACATGTTCGGCGACATCCTCTCCGACCTGGCCGGCGAGATCTCCGGCTCGCTGGGCACCGCCCCGTCCATCAACGCCTCCGCCACCACCGCCATGGCCCAGGCGTCCCACGGCTCCGCCCCCGACATCGCCGGGCAGAACATCGCCAACCCGGTCGCCATGATCCTTTCCGGTGCGATGCTGTTCGAGTGGCTGGCCGCCAAGCGCGGCGACGAGGCGCTGGCCGCGACCGCGAAGCTCATCGAGGCGGGTGTGGCCGATGCCATCGCCGCCGGTATCTCCACCCGTGACCTCGGAGGCACTGCCTCCACCACCGAGTTCACCGCCGCCGTCGTCAAGGCCGTCACCGCCGCCGGCCGGCACTGACCCACCCGCTCCGGGGCGGGCCCGCGCCGCCCGCCCCGGCCCCCATGCTCCATCAGCACGTCCGAGGAGAGACCACGGCCATGACCCTGCGCATCGGCTGCATAGCCGACGATTTCACCGGCGGCACCGACGTCGCCGCCGCCTTCCGGCGGGCCGGCCTGCGCACCGCTCTGGTCTTCGGCGTCCCGGGCGTCACCACCGCGCTGCCCGCCGACTGCGACGCCGCCGGTCGCCCTCAAGTCCCGCTCCGTCCCCGCCGACGAGGCCGTCGTCGGCTCCATCACCGCCCAGCGCTGGCTGTGGGCCATGGGCGCGGCACAGATCTACTTCAAGTACTGCTCCACCTTCGACTCCACCGCCGAGGGCAACATCGGCCCGGTCACCGACGCCCTCATGCACACCGGCGGAGCCGGCGCCACCCTGCACTGCCCGGCCTTCCCGCTGGGTGGCCGGACGGTCTACCAGGGCCACCTCTTCGTCCATGACCAACTGCTGTCCGACTCACCCCTGCGCCACCACCCCCTCAACCCCATGACGGACTCCGCCCTGGTGCGCCTGCTGTCCGCGCAGACCCCGCACCCCGTCGCCCTGATCGACTGGCCGACCGTACGCCGCGGGGTCGACGCCGTCCGCGACGCGCTCACCGCGCATCAGCAGGCCGGTGCCCGGCACATCGTCGCCGACGCCCTCACCGACGACGACCTCGCCGTCCTCGGCGCCGCCGCCCTCGAACTCCCCGTCGTCGCGGGCGCCGCCGGGCTGGCCGAAGGGCTCGGCCGCGCCTACCCGGCCACCGGCCCCGCCACCAGCGCCCCCGCGCCGTACCGGGGCCGCGCCGCAGTGCTGGCGGGCAGCTGCTCCGCCCGCACCCTGGAGCAGATCGCCCGGTTCCGCGCCGCCGGTCTGCCCTCCCGCCACCTCGACGTCCTGGCCGCCGCGGCCGGCCGCGACATCGCGGGGGAAGCCCTCGACTGGTACGACGCCCAGGACCCCGAGCTGCCCGTCCTGATCCACGCCTCCGCCTCCCCCGAAGAACTCGCCGCCGTCCAGGCCGAGTTGGACGTCGCCGAAGCCGCCGCCCAGGCCGAGGAACTGCTCGGCACGCTCGCCGCCCACCTCGTCGAACGCGGCGTACGACGCCTTCTGGTCGCGGGCGGGGAGACCTCCGGCGCCGTCACCACCGCCCTGGGCATCCGCGCGGTGCTGGTCGGCGAGGAAGCCGATCCCGGAGTGCCGTGGACGTACGCCGAGGCCAAGGCCGGCGAGCTCGCCCTCATGCTCAAGTCCGGCAACTTCGGCGCCCCGGACCTACCCGCGCCCTCAGCACCACTGGCAAGGAGCAGACATGACCGCCTACACCGATGAGAAGGCCGCCCGCGCGCTGGTGGTACGCACCGCCCGCTCGCTGTTCACCCGCGGTCTGGCCCACGGCTCCACCGGCAACCTGTCGGTCCGTCTCGCCGACGGCAGCCTTCTGCTCACCCCCACCGGGGTCGGCCTCGGCACCGTCGAAGCGGCCGAGCTGTCCCGCACCGACCTCACCGGCCGACACCTCGACGGGCCCAGGCCGACCAAGGAGGCGTTTCTGCACGCCGCCTTCTACCGGGCCCGCCCCGCCGCCCACGCGGTGGTTCATCTGCACTCCACCCACGCCACCGCGGTCTCCTGCCTCGCCGACGTCGACCCCGCCGCCGCCCTGCCCGCACTCACCGCGTACTACGCCATGCGCGTGGGCACCCTGCCGCTGCTCCCGTACCACGCCCCCGGCGACAGCAGCCTGGAACCGCTCGCCGAGCGGACGGCCCGCGGCCACCATGCTCTCCTCCTGGCCAACCACGGACCCGTCGTCGCGGAAGCCACCCTGGAGAAGGCCGCCGACGCGATCGAGGAGCTTGAGCAGACCGCCAAGCTGCACCTTCTCCTCCAGGGACACGCCACCCGCCCTCTCACCCCCGAGCAGGCCGCCGCGCTCGCGCCCGCCTCATCCTGACGTCGCGAGCAGTCCGTTGACCACCAAACCGGCCAGCATGTCCGCCGTGGCATCCAGCTGGTGCGGCGAGGTGGCATCGGGCCTGCCCAGGCGCCGCGCCAAAGGCACCTCCACCATTCCGGAGATCGGGCCGATGATGGCGAAGAACAGCACATGCATCGGGAGCGGTGCCATGCGGGCGGAGGCCACCAGCCGCTCGATGCTGGGCACCAGGGTCTGCAGAGTCGGCTCGATGTAGTTCTCGTAGAGATAGTCCAACCGCTCCGTGTCCTGGCTGAGTTCCTCGACGAAGAGCCGCGCCATCAGCGGTGTGTCCGCCGCCGTCCGGTAGAAGGCGCTGATGATGCGCCGCAACCGCTCGGCATCGTCGACCGAGGGGTCCACCTCCGGCAGCCGCGCCAGCTGTGCGCCCATGGCCGAGTCCACCACCGCGCGCCAGAACGCCGCCTTGGACCCGTACCGGTCGTTGATGAAGTTATGGCTGACGCCCAGCCGACGGGCCAGCTCACGCGCGGAAGCGCGGTCGTAACCCAGCTCCGCGAACGCCTCAAGCCCGCGCAGCAGAATGCTCTCCTCCTCCGGCACCGCGGGAGTGTCCGCGCCGGGACGCCCCGGCCGTCGCGCGGACTCGGCTCTTGCTCCCACCTTTACCTCCATGACTGCTCGCCGGTCTCCATGGCTGTTTGCCGGCGCCTGTGTGGCCTGTGCTCCGCAATTTTAGAGCCCACGAACACATTATTTGACACGTGTCAGATTCTCTATAACCTGACAGGCGTCAGAAGGATCTCCGGCATACGGAGATCGTCGTGACCGACCTCAAAGGCGCCCCCCATGGCAACCCAGTCACTTTCCCCACGCCCCGCGCGGCGTGCCGTGATCGTCGGCTCCGGCATATCCGGACTCTCCGCGGCCCTGACCCTGCACCGCGCCGGCTGGCGGCCCCTGATCGTCGAACGCGCGCCCCGGCGCCGTACCGGCGGCTACTTCGTCCGCTTCTTCGGCCCCGGCTACGCCGCCGCCGAACGCCTGGGCATCCTGGACGCGCTCCCCCAGCGCACCCTTCCCGACGGGCGCATGTACGAGATCGCCCGCAGCGGGCGCGTCACCCCCGGAATCACCTTTCCGAGCCAGGTCGACGGCACCCCGCTGCGGATCCTGCTCCGCAGCGACCTGGAACGGGTCCTGTACGACGAGGTCCACGACCTGGTCGAGATCCGCTACGGGGTCGGGCCCGCGGCCATCACCCAGGACCGCCACCAGGTGACCGTCACCCTGACCGACGGTTCGGTGGAGACCGCGGACCTGCTCATAGGCGCCGACGGCATCCACTCCACCGTCCGCTCCCTGGTCTTCGGCCCGGAAGACCTCTACCGCAAGGACTTCGACCACGCCGTGGCCGCCTGCGTCATCGACGGCGAGCTGCCCGGCGTACGCGACGGCGACACCCTGGTCGCCACCGCCCCCGGCCGCTCGGCCTGGATCAACACCTACGTCGACCATCCCCCGGTGGCCTTCCTGCTCTACCGCACGCCCTGGCCCGCCGCGGAGGTCCGCAGGAATCCCTCCGAGGCGCTGCGCGAGGCGTTCGGCGACTTCGGCGGCGCCATCGTGCCGGCCATGCTGGACGCGCTGGACCGCTCCGAGTCCGTGCTCTTCGACCAGGTCAGCCAGATCCACATCAACCGCTGGAGCCAGGGCCGGGTGGTCCTGCTCGGCGACTCCGCCTGGTGCATGACCCTCTACTCAGGGCAGGGCTCCGGGATGGGCATCGCAGGCGCCGAGCTGCTGGGCCGGCTGCTGGGCGAACACGGTGAAATCCCCGCCATCCCCGCCGCCCTCGGCGCCTGGGAGCGGCAGCTGCGCCCGCTGACCACCCGCTACCAGAAGCAGGCGCTGTTCATGCAGCACATGTTCATGCCCGTCAACCGGTTCGGACACCTCGCTCGCCGTACCGCCATCCGCGCGATCTCCAGCCCGGTCGGCGTCAAGATCGCCAAGGCCGTCAAGCGCTGACGTCGCCCCGACGCCCGACGTCGACGAGCGCACCCTTCACTTCCCCCTGTCCCACCCCACCTCCGGAGTTTCGTCATGCCTCGAACCCCGGCCGAAGCGCCTCCTGCCGGCGCGGCCGTCACACCGCTCCCGTCCGCCGACGCGCGGCCCCGCCATCGCTGGTGGATCCTCGCCGTCATCGGCGTGGCCCAGCTCATGGTCGTCCTGGACGCCACCATCGTGAACATCGCCCTGCCGTCGGCCCAGAAGGACCTGGGCTTCTCCGACGGCGACCGGCAGTGGATCGTCACCGCGTACGCCCTCGCCTTCGGCAGTCTGCTGCTGCTCGGCGGCCGTATCGCCGATCTCTTCGGCCGCAAGATGACCTTCCTCGTCGGCCTGGTCGGCTTCGCCGGCGCCTCCGCCTTCGGCGGCGCCGCCACCAGCTTCGACATGCTCGTCGCCGCCCGCGCTCTCCAGGGCGTGTTCGGCGCGCTGCTCGCCCCGGCGGCCCTCTCCCTGCTCACCGTCACCTTCACCGACGCCAGGGAGCGCGCCAAGGCCTTCGGCGTGTACGGCGCCATCGCCGGTTCCGGCGGCGCCATCGGCCTGCTCCTGGGCGGTGTGCTGACCGAACACCTCGACTGGCGCTGGACCCTCTACGTCAACCTCGCCTTCGCCGTCGTCGCCGTCATCGGCGGTACGGTCCTGCTGCAACGCTCCACCCGCGACACCAGCGTCACCATCGACATCCCCGGCGCCGTCCTCGTCGGCGGCGGTCTGTTCTGCCTGGTCTACGGCTTCTCCAACGCCGAGAGCCACGACTGGGACTCGCCCGCCACCTTCGGTTTCCTGGCCGCCGGAGCCGTTCTGCTCGCCGCCTTCACCTGGTGGCAGACCCGCTCCCCGCACCCCCTGCTGCCGCTGCGCATCCTGCTCGACCGCAACCGCGGCGCCTCCTTCGTCTCCGTCCTGATCAGCGGCGCCGGGATGTTCGGGGTCTTCCTCTTCCTCACCTACTACCTGCAGCAGAGCCTCGGCTACACCCCCATCAGGACCGGCCTGGCCTTCCTGCCCATGGTGGCCGCCCTCATGCTCACCTCCACCCTCGCCACCACCACGCTCATCCCGCGCCTTGGTCCCAAGCCCGTGGTGCCCCTCGGTATGGGTCTGGCGGCCGCCGGCATAGCCTGGCTGACCGCCCTCGGCCTGGACAGCGGCTACGCGGCCGACATCCTGCCCCCGCTGATCGTGGCCGGCCTCGGCCTCGGCCTGGTGATGGCCCCCGCGATGAGTCTGGCCACCTCCGGGGTGGCCGCCGAGGACTCCGGCGTCGCCTCGGCCGCCGTCAACACCATGCAGCAGGTCGGCGGCTCCCTCGGCACCGCCCTGCTCAACACCCTCTCCACCAGCGCCGTCACCAGCTACCTGGACGGCAGGAACCCCAAGGACCCCGGCGTCCTCGCCCACGCCGGTCTGGAGGGCTACTCCACGGCATACTGGTGGTCGGCCGTCTTCTTCGCCGCCGGTGTGGTCATCAGCGCCCTCCTCTACCGACGCGGCGCACCCGCCCAGGACGCCGACGCGGCACCCGTCGTACACATGTGAGGCCCGCGGCCGAGCTCGAGGTGTCGGTGAGACGCCGCTGTGCCCACATGACGACGTGTCCCAGGCCCGAGAGAGCGAAGGCGATCACAAGGTCGGTGGGTGGCAGCGGTTCGGTGCCCAACAGGGCGCGCAGGGGCGGCAGATAGACGCCCGCCACCTGGAGGGCCAGCGCCGTGGCCACGGCGACCAGCAGAAAGGGATTGGTGAGGCTGCCCGGGCGGGCGCGGGAGCCCAGGGCGACGCCCAGTTGGGTGGCACCGAGCACCAGGAACATCAGGGACTGCCAGGGGCGGTCGGTCTCCATCGCCCACACCCCGGTCACCAGGGTGACACCGCCGACGAAGGCCCCCATGGCGAGGATCCGGGGCCAGAGCCCCGCGCCCAGCACGCTCTCCTCGGGGGGCCTCGGCGGGTGGCGCATCATGCCCGGGGCCACGGGTTCGGCGCCGAGGGCCACTCCGGGGAGACCGTGGGTGAGCAGGTTGATCCACAGAATCTGCGCGGGGAGCAGGGGCAGGGGCATACCGAAGAAGGGGCCGAGGAGCATGACCAGGATTTCCGCGGTGCCTCCGGAGAGGGCGTAGAGCAGAAATCGGCGCACGTTGGCGTAGACGCGGCGGCCCTCCTCGACAGCGGCGACGACGGTGGCCAGGTTGTCGTCGGCGAGCACGAGGTCGGCCGCCTGGCGGGCCACTTCGGTGCCACGCTGTCCCATGGCCACGCCGATGTCCGCCCGGCGCAGGGCCGGGCCGTCGTTGACGCCGTCGCCGGTCATCGCCACCACCTGGCCCGCGGTGCGCCACGCCTGGACGATGTCCAGCTTCTGCTCGGGCGTGGTGCGGGCGTAGACGCGCAGGGCGGTGAGCTCGCCCGCGGTGCCCCGGCGGATGCGCTCGCCCGTGGTGACCTCGTCCGCTCGGGCCACGATGCCAGAACGCGCCGCCACCGCCCGTGCGGTGAGGGGGTGATCGCCGGTGATCAGGACGGGGGTGATTCCGGCGCGTTCGCAGGCGGCGACGGTCGTCCGGGAGGTGTCGCGGGGCGGGTCGAGGATGCCGACGAGCCCGAGCAGCGACAGGCCGGTCTCCCAGGTGTCGGGTCCCTGGGGCTGTGGTCCCTGGGGCTGTGGTCCCTGGGGCTGTGGTCCCTGGGGCTGTGGTCCCTGGGGCTGTGGTCCCTGGGGCTGTGGTCCCTGGGGCTGTGGTCCA
>NZ_JBHWES010000001.1:306932-352155 GCF_042734105.1 Streptomyces sp. NPDC059679
CTGACGGTCATGTGAGGCGACGGCGAGGACCCGGTATCCGCCGCGGGCCAGTTCCTCGGCCCGGGTGGCGGCCTGGGAGAGCAGGTCCGGGGTGTCGGTGAGGACCGTGGGGCGGAGGACGGCCTCGGGCGCTCCCTTGCAGACGATGCGCAGCCCGCCGCCCGGTGTGCGGTGCACGGTCGTCATGCGCTTGCGCGCACTCTCGAACGGGATCTCGGCAACGCGTGGCAGTTCGCTCTCCAGCGCGCTCCGGTCCAGGCCCAGTCTGGCTCCGGCCGTCAGCAGGGCGGCCTCGGTGGGGTCGCCCATCGCGCGCCACGGTGTGTCGTCGTCCGGCGGGGGTTGGAGCGCGGCGTCGTTGCACAGCATCGCGGCGCGCAGCAGAGCGGCCAGGTCGGGGGCGTCGCTCGCGGTCACCGTCCGGCCGTCGCGGGTGACACGGCCCTCCGGGGCGTAGCCGGTGCCAGTCACCGTGGCCTGGCCCTGTGGCGTCCACAGTTTTTCGGCGGCCATCCGGCCTTCGGTCAGAGTGCCGGTCTTGTCGGTGGCGAGCACCGTGACCGACCCCAGGGTCTCCACCGCGGGCAGCCTGCGGACGATGGCGTGCCGGTCCGCCATCCGCCGGGCCCCCAGCGCGAGGGCCAGGGTGATCACGGCGGGCAGGGACTCGGGTACGGCCGCGACGGCGAGGCTGATCGCGGCCACGACCATCAGCTCCACCGGCTGTCCGCGGACCAGCCCCAGGGCGAGCACCACCGCGCACAGCGCGACGGTGACGGCCGCCAGCACTCGGCCGAACCCGGCCAGTCGGCGCTGCAGCGGGGTCAGGCCGGGCGCGGTTCCCATCAGGGCGGCGATCCGGCCGAGCGCGCTGTGCGCCCCGGTGCCGGTGATCTGGACACGTCCGCGGCCGCGGACGACGACCGTGCCCGCCGCCACGGTGCCGAGCGCTCCGTCCCCGGCCGCGGTCTTCTCCACCGGGACGGACTCGCCCGTCAGCGCCGACTCGTCGAGCAGGAGGAGAGCCGTGTCGAGCACCGTGCCGTCCGCGGGCACGATGTCGCCTTCGCCCAGCAGGACCAGGTCCCCGGGCACCACGTCGGCGGCCGGTACGGAACACTCCGCACCGTCGCGTACCACGCGGGCGGCGGGGGCGCTCAGCGCCGAGAGTGCGGCCACGGCCCGTTCCGCCCGCACCTCTTGGACGACACCGACCGCGGTGTTCACCGTGATCACGAGCAGGATCACCGCGGCGTCGGGAAGGTCTCCGGTGGCGAGGGTCAGCACGGCGGCCACGAGCAGCACCACGATCAGCGGATCGCGCAACTGCTGCAGCACGCGGCGCCACACGGGGGTGCGCCGCTCCTGGGCCACGACGTTGGCCCCGTACTCCCCCAGCCGCCGCGCCGCCTCCTCCCGTGACAACCCCTCCGTGACCCGGGGCCGTCCCATGTGGCCAGTGTCGCACCGGACACACCGCCCCGCCGCCGCGCCGCAACCGTGTCCCGAGCTGACACCGCGCGAAGGCGGGGGCAGGGTGGAGACATGGCAGCACGCGGGAAGGGCGGTGGATGAGCCGGACACCGCCCGGGTGGACCTGGGCGTACGAGGGCTACGACCCGGCCGAGGAGCGGCTGAGGGAGTCCCTGTGCGCCCTCGGCAACGGCTACTTCGCCACCCGGGGCGCCCTCCCGGAGTGCGGCGCGGATGCCGTGCACAGCCCCGGCACCTATGTGGCCGGGTGTTACAACCGGCTGGAGTCGCGGGTGGCGGGCCGGCAGGTGGAGAACGAGGACCTGGTCAACCTGCCCAATTGGCTGCCGTTGCGTTTCCGGGCCGGTGACGAGGACGCCACCGACAACTCCCCGACACCGTGGCTCTCACCGGACACCCGCCCCCCGCTCGACCACCGGCTGACCCTCGATCTGCGCGCGGGCATCCTGGAGCGCACCACACGATACGTCGACGACGCCGGCCGGCATCTGGCCGTACGGCAGCTGCGCCTCGTCCACATGGGCGACCCGCATCTGGCGGCGCTGCGGACCGAGTTCACGGCGGAGGACTGGTCGGGGCGGCTGGAGGTGGAGTCGGCGCTGGACGGCGCGGTGGCGAACACCGGCGTCGCCCGGTACCGCCGGCTGGCCAACCGGCATCTGACCCATGTGCACACGGGCACCGCGCCCAGCGGTGATGTGCTCTGGCTGCGCTGCCGCACCACCACCTCCGACATCCGCGTCGGCATGGCCGCCCGCACCACCACCGACGGCGACACCGACGCGACCGCCCTCCACCAGCAGGAACGCGCCGGCCTCCTGCTGCGGCCGCTCATGGAGCCGGGCCGGACGGTGACCGTCGACAAACGCGTCGCCCTGCACACCTCCCGCGACCCGGCCATCAGCGATCCCCTGCACGCCGCCGTGGACCGGGTGGGCCGTGCGCCGGACTTCGAAGCGCTCGCCGACGCCCACCGTGCGGCATGGGAGCAGCTGTGGCGGGCGGGCGAGATGGACGTACCCGGCCAGGCGGGGCGGATCCTGCGGCTGCATCTGTTCCATCTGCTGCAGACGCTCTCCCCGCACACCGCGGACCTGGACGTCGGCGTGCCCGCGCGCGGACTGCACGGCGAGGCGTACCGGGGGCATGTGTTCTGGGACGAGCTGTTCGTCCTGCCCTATCTGAACCTGCACCTCCCCGAGGTCTCCCGGGCGCTGCTCGACTACCGCCACCGACGGCTGGAGCGGGCGTGTTTCGCGGCCCGGGACGCCGGGCGGGCGGGCGCGATGTACCCGTGGCAGAGCGGCAGCGACGGCCGTGAGGAGACCCAGCGGCTGCATCTCAATCCGCGCTCGGGACGCTGGCTGCCCGATCACTCCCGGCTCCAGCATCATGTCGGCTCGGCCATCGCGTACAACGTGTGGCAGTACGGCGAGGCCACCGGCGACGCGGAGTTCATGCACACCAAGGGCGCGGAGATGCTGCTGCAGATCGCCCGGTTCTGGGCCTCCGCGGCCAGCTGGGACGACGCCCGGGGACGGTATCGGATCCTCGGTGTGGTCGGCCCCGACGAGTATCACGACGGCTACCCCGGCGCCTCCCGCCCCGGTATCGACGACAACACGTACACCAACGTCACCGCCGCGTGGGTGCTCGCCCGCGCCCTCGATCTGCTGCGCTCCCTGCCCGAGCCGCGCCGTCGGGACCTGTTCGAACGCACCGCGCTCGCCGATACGGAGCTCGACCTCTGGCAGGACGTCTCCCGGAGGCTGCTGGTGCCCTGGCATCGCGGGGTGGTCAGCCAGTTCGACGGCTACGGCGAGCTCGCCGAGTTCGACTGGGACCGCTACCGCAAGGCTTACGGCGACATCCGGCGCCTCGACCGGATCCTGGAGGCCGAAGGCGACACGGTCAACCGCTACCAGGCGTCCAAACAGGCCGATGTGCTGATGCTCGGCTACCTCTTCGCGCCCGCCGAACTGCACCGCGTCTTCCGCCGGCTCGGCCACGAGCTGGACGACACCACCTGGCGGCGCACCGTCGACTACTACCTGCGCCGCACCAGCCACGGGTCCACGCTCAGCAGCCTCGTCCACGCCTGGGTGCTGCCCCGGGTGCGGCGGGCCGAGGCGTGGCGCTTCTGCCAGGAGGCGCTGACCGGCGACATCGCCGATCTGCAGGGCGGCACCACCGGGGAGGGCATCCACCTGGGCGCCATGGCCGGCACCCTCGACCTCGTACAGCGCGGCCTGACCGGACTCGAGCCCCGGGGCGGGGTCCTGCGGCTGGATCCCGCGCCACTGCCCGAGCTGTCCCGGTTCGGGCTGTCCATCCGCTACCAAGGCCACTGGGGAGTGCGGCTGCGGCTGAGCGCCGGGCAGTTGCACATCACCGTGCCGGCCTCCGACCGCGGGCCGATCGATGTGGCCCTGGCCGGCCGTACGGTCTCCGTGCTCCCGGGCGAAACCTGCCTGCTGCCCCTGCCGCAAGGAGCGGACGGGTTATCCCTGCACGCCGCTTGTTCGTGACACGGCCTGTTCGTGCACACGGCCTTGTTCGTGCACACGGCCCCTTCGTGCACACGCCTTATTCGTGGGGGATCACGGCGACCGGACACCGGGCGTGGTGCACGGCCGACTGCACCACGGGGCCGAGCCGGGGCGCCAGGGCGGCCCGGTGCTTGCGGCGGCCGATCATCAGCAGCCCGCTGCCCCCGGCCGCCCGTACGACGGCTTGCGCCGGGCTCTCGAGCCGGACCTCGTCGACCACCTCCACACGGGGAAACTTCTTCCGCCACGGCCGCAGCACCTCGTCCAGCTCCCGCTGTGCCTCCTCGGCGACGCCTCTGGCGATGCCGGGGTCCACGCCCCACGGGACGTGTGCCTGGACGGGCAGGCTCCTGCCGTGGACGGCGCGCAACGGGACACCACGGGTGAAGGCGGTGACGTAGGCGAATTCCAGCAGGTTGTCCTGGGGGCCGTGCAGACTCAGCCCGACCACCACGTCCCGCTCGCGGACCCCGGACGTCCGTGTCTCCTCCACACCGCCCGCGCGCACCAGGACCACCGGCCGCTCGGCCCGCCCGACCACGTAGAGGCTGATGTCACCGAGGAAGAAGCTCGCCAAGGGCTCCATGCCCCGCGATCCGAGCACCAGCATCCGGGACCGCGCCGCCGCTTCCAGCAGGGCTGCCTCGGCCTCCTGCGCGACCAGCTCCTCCTCGATGGGCAGATCCGGGTGGCTCCGGCTGAGCTCCATGCGCGCGTCGTGCACGATCCGCTTGGCCCAGTAGTTCTGGTCATCCGCCGAGGGACTGTCCGGCGTGGGCGGGGACAGCAGGATCCACGCGTGCAGCAGACGCAGCGCGAGCTCCCGCCGCTCCGCCTCGTCGGCGGCCCAGCGCGCGGCGGCAAGGCTCTCCGGCGTTCCGTCGAGGCCCACGGTGACGACCTGTTCCTCCATGGCGTTGCTCCGTCTCATGCGTAGCCGCTCGCGGTCAGAGGACCTTTCCGCCCATGCCATCGCCCGCCGAACGTGAAAGGCTGGACGAAGGAAGACCGGCGGAGAGGCGGGGATGCCGATGCGTGCTCATATCGGCGACCACCTGATTGTCGAAAGCCCCACCACGGGTGCGACCAGGCGCGACGGCGAGATCGTCGGCGTCCATCACCACGACGGGACGCCTCCGTACGACGTGCGCTGGTCGGACTCCGGACAGGTGTCCCTCGTGTTCCCCGGACCGGACGCCCATATTCAGACAGAAGCGCGTACGAGCGCACGGCCGCTCTCCGACGCGGAGGTGACGGCGCTGGTGCGGGATGCCTCGGCCGCCCCGTCGATGCACAACGCACAGCCCTGGCGGTTCCGGTACTTCCGCGGCAAGCGCCTGTTCCACGTCACCGCGGATCTGGCGAGAACCCTGCCGCACTCCGACGCGGACCTTCGCGCCCTCCACCTGGGCTGCGGCGCCGCCCTGATGAACCTGCGCGTCGCGGCCGCTCACACGGGCCGGCCACCGACGACCCGGCTCCTGCCCGACCCCGCCGAGCCGACCCTGCTCGCCGCCGTATCACTCACCGGCCCCCTCGGCGACGAAGACGACCTGGCCGCCCTGTACCCGGCCGTCCACTCCCGGCACACCAGCCGGTCCCCGTTCGCCGAGACCGAGATACCCGAGCCCGTACGCGCCGCCCTCCGGGAGGCGGCCGAGGCCGAAGGCGTCTCACTGTCCTTCGCCACTGGATGGCATCTGCAGACGGTGCTGGACCTGGCCCTGGAGGCCGAGGCGCGCAACCTCACCGACTCGGGCAGCGCCGAGGACCTCACCCACTGGGCCCGGCTCTCCGAGCAGACGCCGCGGTCCGCCGCCGAAGGCGTACCGCCGTACGCCTTCGGCCCCCGCCGACGCGGCGGCAAGGCCCCCGTACGGGACTTCGCCGGCGGCAAACCCGTACCCGGCCGCGAAAGCGCCGACTTCGAAAGCACCCCTCAGCTGGCACTGCTGGCCACCCCGGACGACAGGCCGCAGGACTGGCTGCGCGCGGGCCAGGCCATGGAACGCGTCCTGCTGACCGCCACCCTCGAAGGACTGTCCAGCTCCTTCATCACCCAGGCCCTCGAATGGCCCGACCTGCGCTGGCCACTGCGCGACCCCGTAGCGGGAGCGGGACACGTACACATGGTGCTCCGCCTCGGCTACGGCCCACCAGGCCCCAGAACACCACGCCGCCCGACCCGCCACACACTCGACATCCAGCCCTGACCGCCCTCACGCCGCGTGGGGAGTCGGCGATACCGGAAGGTGTCCGGCCCGCCGACTCCCGCGCGTTTTCGCGTTGCGAAATGAACCCCTCAGCTCTTCGCCGCAAGTGCCTTGAGGGCGATGTTCAGCTCGAGGACGTTCACCCGGGGCTCGCCGATGAAGCCGAGGGTGCGGCCCACGACATGGTCGTCGACCAGCTTCTGCACCCGGGCGACGGACAGGCCGTTCTTCTCGGCGACACGGTGGACCTGGAGGTCGGCGTAGTCCCGGGAGATGTCCGGGTCCAGGCCCGAACCGGAGGAGGTCACCGCGTCGGCGGGCACATCGGACCGCTCGACCTTGTGGCCGGCCACCGAGTTGTCCTTGGCGACGGCGGCCTTGGCGTCCTTCACCCACTGGACGAGCTCTTCGTTGTCCGCGGAGCGGTTGGTGGCGCCGGAGAGGATGAGCTTGTACTGGGTGTTGACGCTGTTGCTGCCGAGGCCGTTCTGTGGGCGGCCCTGGAACCACTTCAGGTCCGCGTCCGGTGTCTCCTGCCCCTTCTTCAGCGGCAGGTTGTATGCCTGCCCGATCAGGGACGAGCCGACGACCTTGCCGTCCGCCTTGATCTCGGAGCCGTTCGCCTTGTCGTGGAACAGGCCCTGGGCGATGCCGGTGATGACCAGCGGATAGATGACGCCCGTCACCAGGGTCAGCATGAGGAGGGCCCGCAGGCCCGCGCCCAGCAACCGGGCGCTGTTCGTCAGGGAGTTGTTCATGTCCTTCAGCCGATCCCGGGGATGAGCGAGATGAGCAGGTCGATGATCTTGATACCGATGAAGGGCGCGACGAGCCCGCCGAGGCCGTAGATCGCCAGGTTGCGGCGGAGCATCTTGTCGGCGCTGACCGGGCGGTACTGCACACCGCGCAGGGCGAGCGGCACCAGCGCGATGATGATCAGCGCGTTGAAGATGACCGCGGACAGGATCGCGGAGTCGGGCGAGGACAGGCCCATGATGTTGAGCTTGTCCAGGCCCGGGTAGACCGCCGCGAACAGGGCCGGGATGATCGCGAAGTACTTGGCGACGTCGTTGGCGATGGAGAACGTCGTCAAGGCGCCCCGGGTGATGAGGAGTTGCTTGCCGATCTCGACGATCTCGATGAGCTTCGTCGGGTTGGAGTCGAGGTCGACCATGTTGCCGGCCTCCTTGGCGGCCGACGTACCCGTGTTCATCGCGACGCCGACGTCCGCCTGGGCCAGCGCGGGCGCGTCGTTCGTGCCGTCGCCGGTCATCGCGACCAGCTTGCCGCCCGCCTGCTCGCGCTTGATGAGGGCCATCTTGTCCTCGGGGGTGGCCTCGGCGAGGAAGTCGTCGACGCCCGCCTCCTCGGCGATGGCCTTGGCCGTCAGCGGGTTGTCGCCGGTGATCATGACGGTCTTGATGCCCATGCGGCGCAGTTCGTCGAACCGCTCGCGCATGCCCTCCTTGACGACGTCCTTGAGGTGGATGACGCCGAGGATCCGGGCGCCCCCTTCATCGTGGACCGCGACCAGCAGCGGCGTACCGCCCGCCTCGGAGATCCGGTTGGTGATCTCGTCCGCGTCCTGCGCGACCGTACCGCCCTGCTGCTGGACCCAGGCGATCACCGAACCGGCCGCGCCCTTGCGGACCTTCCTGCCGTCGATGTCGACGCCCGACATACGAGTCTGGGCAGTGAAGGCGATCCACTCGGCGTCGGCCAGTTCGCCCTGGTGCCGTTCGCGCAGCCCGTACTTCTCCTTGGCGAGGACGACGATGGAACGGCCCTCGGGGGTCTCGTCGGCCAGCGACGACAGCTGCGCGGCGTCCGCGACCTCGGCCTCTGTGGTGCCGCGCACCGGTACGAACTCCGCCGCCTGACGGTTGCCGAGCGTGATGGTGCCGGTCTTGTCGAGCAGCAGTGTGGAGACGTCACCGGCGGCCTCGACGGCCCGCCCGGACATGGCGAGCACATTGCGCTGGACCAGGCGGTCCATACCGGCGATGCCGATCGCGGAGAGCAGCGCGCCGATCGTGGTCGGGATCAGACAGACCAGCAGGGCCACCAGGACGACCATGGTCAGATGCTTATGCGCATAGTCGGCGAACGGCGGCAGCGTGGCGCAGGCGAGCAGGAACACGATCGTCAGGGACGCGAGCAGGATGTTCAGCGCGATCTCGTTGGGCGTCTTCTGCCGGGCGGCGCCCTCGACAAGGTTGATCATCCGGTCGATGAAGGTCTCGCCGGGCTTCGTCGTGATCTTGACGACGATGCGGTCGGAGAGCACCTTCGTCCCGCCGGTGACGGCGCTGCGGTCGCCGCCCGACTCGCGGATGACGGGCGCGGACTCGCCGGTGATGGCCGACTCGTCCACCGAGGCGACGCCCTCGACGACATCGCCGTCGCCGGGGATGATGTCGCCCGCCTCGCAGACGACCAGGTCGCCGATCCTCAGCTCCGTGCCGGGCACGCGCTCCTCGGCGGAGCCGCTGAGCCGGCGCGCGACCGTGTCGGTCTTCGCCTTGCGCAGGGTGTCGGCCTGCGCCTTGCCGCGGCCCTCCGCGACGGCCTCCGCGAGGTTCGCGAAGATCACGGTCAGCCACAGCCAGGCGCTGATCGCCCAGCCGAACCCGTCTGTCGGATCTTTGAACGAGAACACCGTCGTCAGAACCGAGCCGACCAGCACCACGAACATCACGGGCGATTTGACCATCACCCGCGGGTCAAGCTTGCGGAAGGCATCCGGCAGCGACTTGACGAGCTGCCCGGGGTCGAACAGACCGGCGCCGACACGACCCTCGGCGGGCCGGTGACCGGTGGGTACGTCGCTGTGCGGCGCCCGGGTCGGAGTGGCTGTGGACATCGGTTCCTCGTGTTTCTTCATGTCCGTGGTCATGCCGCCATCCCCTCGGCGAGCGGCCCCAGCGCGAGCGCCGGGAAGTACGTCAGACCGGTGATGATCAGAATCGCCCCCGCCAGCAGGCCGGTGAACAGCGGCTTCTCGGTGCGCAGGGTGCCCGCGGTGGCCGGTACGGGCTTCTGCTCCGCCAGCGAGCCCGCCAGCGCCAGTACGAACACCATCGGCACGAACCGGCCGAGCAGCATCGCGATGCCGATCGTGGTGTTGAACCACTGCGTGTCCGCGTTCAGGCCGGCGAAGGCCGAACCGTTGTTGTTGGCACCGGAGGTGTAGGCGTAAAGGATCTCGGAGAACCCGTGTGCCCCGCTGTTCGTCATGGAGTTCTGCGGCGTCGGCAGGGCCATCGCCGCGGCCGTGAAGATCAGCACCAGGGCCGGGGTGATGAGGATGTAGCAGGCGGCGAGCTTGATCTCGCGGGTGCCGATCTTCTTGCCCAGGTACTCGGGCGTCCGGCCGACCATCAGGCCCGCGATGAACACCGCGATGATCGCCATGATCAGCATCCCGTAGAGGCCGGAGCCGACACCACCGGGTGCGATCTCGCCCAGTTGCATACCGAGCATGGTGATGCCGCCGCCGAGGCCCGTGAACGAGGAGTGGAAGGAGTCCACCGCACCGGTCGAGGTGAGCGTGGTCGACACCGCGAAGATCGACGAGGCACCGACCCCGAAGCGGACCTCCTTGCCCTCCATCGCCCCACCCGCGAGCTCCAGCGCCGGGCCGCGGTGGGAGAACTCGGTCCACATCATCAGCGCAACGAAGCCGACCCAGATGGTGGCCATGGTGGCGAGGATCGCGTACCCCTGCTTCACCGAGCCGACCATGAGGCCGAACGTCCGGGTCAGCGAGAACGGGATCACCAGGATCAGGAAGATCTCGAAGAGGTTGGTGAACGGGGTGGGGTTCTCGAACGGATGGGCGCTGTTGGCGTTGAAGATGCCGCCGCCGTTCGTACCCACCTCCTTGATCGCCTCCGTCGAGGCGACCGCACCGCCGTTCCACGCCTGCGAACCGCCCATGAACTGGCCGACTTCATGGATGCCGGAGAAGTTCTGGATAGCGCCGCACGACACCAGGACGACCGCCGCGATCGCGGCGACCGGCACCAGGATGCGGATCGTGCCGCGCACCAGGTCGGTCCAGAAGTTGCCCAGCTCACCGGTGCGCGAGCGGGCGAAGCCCCGCACCAGCGCCACGGCCACCGCCATGCCCACCGCGGCCGAGACGAAGTTCTGCACGGCCAGCCCGGCGGTCTGTACGACATGGCCCATGGCCTGTTCGCCGTAGTACGACTGCCAGTTGGTGTTGGTCACGAACGACGCGGCCGTGTTGAACGCCTGGTCGGGGTCGATGGAGGCGAAGCCGAGCGAGCCGGGCAGCGAGCCCTGGAGCCGCTGCAGCAGATAGAGGAAGAGGACCGAGACGGCCGAGAAGGCGAGGATGCCGCGCAGATACGCGGGCCAGCGCATTTCGGTGTTCGGATCGGCGCCGATGCCCTTGTAGATCCACTTCTCCACGCGCAGATGCTTGTCGGTGGAGTAGACCTTGGCCATGTAGTCGCCGAGGGGACGGTGGACGAGCGCCAGCGCCCCCATGAGGGCAAGGAGCTGGAGCACGCCGACGAGGACGGGACTCATGATGGGGCTCAGAACCTCTCCGGGAAGATCAGGGCGAGGACGAGATAGCCCAGCAGGGCGACGGCCACGACGAGGCCGACGACGTTCTCGGCGGTCACAGCTTCGTCACCCCCTTGGCGACGAGAGCCACGAGCGTGAACAACGCGATCGTGGTGACGACGAAGGCCACGTCGGCCATCGCGAGCTCCTAGTGAGGTTCGGACGAAAATCTGACGATTCGATAACCCGATGCATCGAATGAGGAGAGCAAATCGCCTTTGTGGCTGGTTTCCGTCGCCGTTGACGGCTCCCTTACGGCCGCCCGTACGGCTTTGACGCATCCCTTACGGGCCTGAAGGTCGTCAGGGCGGCCGGAGCCGCGACCGGCGGATCTCCGGTGGCCCGCGCGGTGCGGCGCGCGGGCCTAGCGGGAGTACGCCGCGCGCCCCGCGAACGGCAGGGAGAGCACCATCGTCAGGCCGCCGCCGGGGGTGTCCTCCGGGACGAGCGTGCCGTCCATCGCCTCGGTCAGCCCCTTGGACAGAGCCAGCCCCAGGCCGAGTCCGGTGGTGTTGTCGGTGTCGCCCAGCCGCTGGAACGGCTCGAAGATCCGGTCCCGGCCGGTCTGCGGCAGGCCGGGGCCGCGGTCGACGACCCGCAGCTCGACCCGGCCGGCGTGGGCGCTTGCGGTCAGCACGACCTTGCCGCCGGGCGGAGTGTGGCGGGCGGCGTTTCCGACGAGGTTGGCGACCACGCGCTCCAGCAGCGGCGGGTCGGCCAGGACGGCCGGAATCTCCTCCAGGTCCCGCACCTCGACACCGGGGGTGTCCGCCAGCGCCGCCGGAAGCACCTCGTCGAGCGTGGTGGCGCGCAGGTGGAGGGCGAGGGCGCCGGCCTGCAGACGGCTGAGGTCCAGCAGGTTCTCCACGAGCCGGCTGAGCCTGGCCAGGGACTCGTCGGCGGTGGCAAGGAGCTCCTCGCGGTCCTCGTCCGAGAACTCCACGTCCCGGCTGCGCAGCGAGGTCACGGCCGCCCAGCCCGCCGCGAGCGGCGTACGCAGATCGTGTCCGACGGCCCGCAGCAGCGCCGTACGCATCCGGTCGGCGGCCTTGACCGGCTCGATCTCGGCCGCGGCCTCAGCGAGCCTGGCCTGTTCCACGGCCGCGCCGACGTGTGCGGCGAACGCGGCCAGCACGCGCCGCTCGGACGACGGGAGGGCACGGCCGCGCAGCACGAGAAAGGCGCCGGGGCCCGTGGCCACGGCCGTCACACCGTCCTCATCGGGCGGCTGCTGCCGGACCAGGACCGCCGACTCCATGCCGAAGGTCTCCCGGGTACGCTCCAGCAGCGCCGGAATGGTCGCCCCGCCCCGTACGATCGTCCCGGCCAGGGACGACATGGTCTCCGCCTCCGCGGTGGCGCGGGCCGAGCGGCGCGAGAGCCGCAGGGACCGGTCGACCACGCCCGCGACGGTGGCGGCGACGATCGCGAACACGGCGAGCGCGATCATGGCGTTGGCGTCGTCGAGGGTGAACGCTCCGATCGGCGGGATGAACCAGTAGTTCAGCAGCAGGGACGCGGTCACCGACGCGATCACCGCCGAGGCCACCCCACCGATGCCGGCCACCCCCACCACCGTGAGCAGGAACAGCAGCACCTCGCTGGTGAGGTTGAGCGTGTCGCGCGCCCCGTCGAGGAGCACGGTGAGCAGCACCGGCAGGACCAGTCCTGCCACCGGACCGGCGACCCGGCGGGCCGGGCTGAGGGTTCTGCGCCGGGACGGCAGCAGCCTGCCGCGGCCGGCCCGCTCATGGGTGACCATGTGGACGTCGATGTCCCCGGACAGCCCGACCACCGTCTCGCCGGTGCCGCGCTCGCCGAGGAACCGTTCGATCCGGCCGCGCCGGCTGGTGCCCAGCACCAGCTGGGTGGCGTGCTCGGCCCGGGCGAACTCGACCAGGGCGGTGGCCACGCCGTCACCGACCACCGAGTGGTAGCTGCCGCCCAGGTCCTCCACCAGCCGCCGCTGCCGGGCGAGCGAGGCGTGCGAGGAACCGGCGGCGAGCCCGTCGCTGCGGGTCACATGCACGGCGAGCAGATCGCCGCCCGCGGACCGGTCGGCGATCCGCGCCGCCCGCCGGATCAAGGTGTCCCCCTCGGGCCCGCCGGGGAGCGCGACGACCACCCGCTCCCGGGTCTCCCACACCCGGCCGATCCCATGCTCGGTGCGGTACATCTGAAGCGCCTCGTCCACTCGGTCGGCCACCCACAGCAGGGCGAGTTGCCGAAGGGCGGTCAGGTTTCCGGGCCGGAAGTAGTTGGCAAGGGCGGCGTCGACCTTCCCGGGGGCGTAGATGTTGCCGTGCGCTATCCGCCGGCGCAGCCCCTCGGGCTCCATGTCCACCAGCTCGATCTGCTGGGCCCGCCGGACGACCTCGTCGGGGACGGTCTCACCCTGCGGCACTCTGGTGATCTTCTCGACGACATCGTTGAGGGACTCCAGATGCTGGATGTTGACCGCGGTGATGACGTCGATGCCCGCGGCGAGCAGTTCCTCGACGTCCTGCCAGCGCTTGGCGTTGCGGCCGCCGGGGACGTTGCTGTGCGCGAACTCGTCCACGATCGCGACCCGGGGGCGGCGCGCCAGCACCGCGGCGAGGTCCATCTCCTGGAACCGCCCGCCACGGTAGCCGCGGTGGGCGCGCTCCACGACCTCCAGGCCGTCGAGCATCGCCTCCGTACGGGGCCGACCGTGGCACTCCACGAAGGCGACCACCACATCGGCGCCGCGCGACGCCCGGCGGCGGCCCTCGTCGAGCATGCGACAGGTCTTGCCCACGCCGGGGGCCGCCCCGAGGTAGACCTTGAGCCGTCCGGGGCGTACGTCATTCATCAGCCCTCAGCAAAGCGCCGGCCCGGGCGCCGGAGGTCGATCTTGACGTTTCCCTTGCGCGGCTCGAGGAGAGCTTGACACCACCTTGACGACTACTCCAGCCCGGAGGCCCTGAGCACATCCCGGGCCGTGCCACCGTCGATACGCTCGCCCAACTGCCGCAGTGCGCGCTCCCCGTGCCGCAGGGTGCCGCGCTCGCGGGAGCGGTGGGCTCCGGCGTCCAGCTGGTGCCACAGCAGCGGATTGGCCAGGAGGACCTTGGGGTCGAAGGCCACCGAGTGGCCGTCAGTGTCCCGCAGCACGAGGCGGGTGGCGATGCTGCCGTCCAGCCGCACCGCGACCAGGGCATCGGTGCGCACCCGGCGCGAGCGTACGAGCCCCCGCACCGCGAGCCATCCGTCGCCCGCGCTCACCCGCGGCGGGCGCAGCACGGTGAACACCAGCACCCCCAGCACGGCCCACAGGTCGGCGCGCGCCACGGTGAGACCGCCCGAACCCCAGTCGAGCAGGAGCGTCAGCACGGCGAACCCCAGCGCACACCATCCGGCGCACCGGGCGTCCAGCCGCCAGTGGCGGTCGCCGGTGGTGCCGTCGGGTCCTGGTCGCCCGCCGCGCCACCGGCCGGGTGTGGTGGCGGACCGGTCTGTTCGCCGTTCCATGCCGCTCACGTTAGGCACGCCGCGCCGCGCTGCCCCGGCCCGTGCACCGGCCCTGACGCCGTCCTTACGCCGCGGCGCCATTCTTTGGCACGGCCCTGACGCCCGGGCCCGGCTGCGCTGCGTAGCGTGTCTCGCCATGATCACGAGATGGGTGGCCGGCCACGACGACCTGGGGCGGGTCGGCCACGCCGCGTACGAGCTGTACGGAGGGCTGCGCGCCGCCGGCGGGGCCTGGCGGGTGCCCAGTGACTCCTTGGTGAGCCAACTACGGCCATTGCACCAGGCGCTGACTTTCAGCCGTTGTGTGGCGCCTCACACCCTCGTCATCGGTCGTCTATGGACAATCCATCTCTCCTCCCTAAGGTCCCTGAGCGCGGCCCCGCCGCCGTCCGGCGGCGGGCACACACACCCTCAGGAGTGAGAGTGGAACGTCGTACCTTCCTGCGCGGAGCAGTCATCGGCACGTCGGCCGCGGCCTTCGGCGGCACCCTGATGCGCGGCGCCGCCTACGCGGCCCCCGCCCAGAACGGCCCCGGCCCCTACGGAGCGCTGGGCGCGGCCGATGCCAACGCCATCCAGCTGCCCACTGGTTTCACGAGCAGAGTCATCGCCCGTTCCGGAAAGGTCGTCTCCGGCACCTCCTACACCTGGCACAACGCCCCCGACGGCGGCGCCTGCTTCGCCGATGGCACGGGCTGGATCTACGTCTCCAACTCGGAGGTCAGCACTGGTGGCGGCGTCGGCGCCGTCAAGTTCGACTCCTCCGGCGCCATCACCGGCGCCCACCGCGTCCTGTCCAATACGCGGAACAACTGCGCGGGCGGCGCGACCCCTTGGCAGACGTGGCTCTCCTGTGAAGAGGTCAGCCGCGGATACGTCTACGAGACCGACCCCTGGGGCGTGAAGGCCGCCACGCGCCGCGACGCCATGGGCCAGTTCAAGCACGAGGCGGCAGCCGCCGACCCGGTGCGCAAGGTGATCTATCTGACCGAGGACGAGACGGACGGCTGCTTCTACCGGTTCATGCCCACCACCTGGGGCGATCTGTCCTCCGGCACGCTTCAGGTGCTGGTCGCCGGCACCGCCACCTCCGGGTCGTATCGCTGGACGGACGTACCCGACCCCGACGGCTCTCCCACCGCCACCCGCGACCAGGTCTCCAGCGCCAAGATCTTCAACGGTGGGGAGGGCTGCCACTACGCCGGCGACACCGTCTGGTTCACCACCAAGGGCGACAACCGCGTCTGGCAGCTCAACCTGAGCAACAGCACCTACGAGCTGGCCTACGACGACTCCCTGGTCAACCCCGGCTCCGCCCCGCTGACCGGCGTGGACAACGTCACCGGCTCCTCCTCCGGTGACCTGTTCATCGCCGAGGACGGCGGCAACATGGAGATCTGCATCATCACACCGGACGACGTCGTGGCGCCGTTCCTGCGGGTCAACGGCCAGTCCGGTTCGGAGATCACCGGCCCGGCCTTCTCCCCGGACGGCACCCGGCTGTACTTCTCCAGCCAGCGCGGCACAAGCGGCAGTTCCTCGGGCGGTATCACCTACGAGGTGACCGGGCCCTTCCGCCGCTGACGGAGGCGGGGCGAGGGGCGGCGGAGGGCCCGTGGACCCTCCGCCGCTCCGTTTCCCGGCTGCGGCCCCGTCAGGCCGCCGCGGTTCGTGCCCGGGGAGCGGGCACCGCCGCGAGGCGGCCGGTGCGGTGCAACCCGTACAGCGCGGCGGCGCACGCCAGGCCCAGCGTCAACAGCGCGCACCACGGCAGCGCGGACATCCCGGCCGCGCGAGCGGCGTCCAGCGCGGCGCCCGTGAGCAGGTTGCCGAGGGTGATGCCGACCCCGCAGATGGTGTTGTACAGCCCGTAGTGGGTGGCGACGAGCCGCTCACCCGAGAGCCGGACGATGGTGTCCATCTCGAACGGATAGGCGATCATCGTCCCCAGAGCGAGCAACAGCGCCGAGAGCGCGGGCGGAACAGCGGCGAGCAACCAGCGGCCCACACCGCCCTCCGGCTCCGGCACGGCAGTCACCAGCAGCAGCGGCAGAAAAGCCACACCCATGGCGAACAGCCCCCAAGCCAGCGCCTGACCCGGTGCCATCCGCGCCTTGCACCAGGCCGTGACCTTCGTCTGTCCGAGGATGGTGCTCAGGCCCGAGACGGCGAACAGCAGCGCCACCGCCGCCGCCCCGGCCTCGCCCTGGCCGCCGAGGCGGCGCACCTCGAGCGGCAGGGCCAGGTAGACCTGGAACGACAGGACGTACGAGCCGATCATGGCGGCGGAGAAGAGCAGGAAGGGCCGGTTGGCCACCACGTCCCGCCACTGCGACAACACGCTCTCGCGCGCGGCGTCCCGGGCGTCGTCGGCCCGGCGGGGCGGCAGCGCGCGGATCTGGACGACGCTGAGTACGGCGAAGACCGCGGCGGCCGTGAGGCAGGTGACGCGGAAGTCGATGCCGGTCAGCACCATGCCCACCAGCGGGCCGAGCAGGATTCCGGCCTGGTAGAAGACGTTGAACAGTGCGAACGCCTCCACCCGGCGCTCCCCCGCGTCCGCGGCGAGGTACGCCCGTACTGCGGGGTTGAACAGCGCTCCGGCGAGCCCGGTGGCCGCCGAGGCGGCGAGTAGCGCGGGCAGGGAGTCCACGAGCCCGAGGGCCGTGAATCCGGCGGTGCGCAGCACGCATCCGGCGATGATCAGTGGCTTGTAGCCGAACCGGTCGGCCAGGGTGCCGCCGACCAGGAACATGCCCTGCTGGCTGAAGTTGCGCACCCCCAGGATCAGCCCGACCAGCCAGCCGGCCAGTCCGAGGGTTCCGGACAGATGGGCGGCCAGGTAGGGCATGAGCATGTAGAAGCCCAGATTGATGGTGAACTGGTTCACCATCAACAGCCGGACGCTGCGCTCATACGAACGCACCTGCGAGAACAGCGATATCACCGGCCCTCCTCCTCGTGGTGCGGGGAGAGGGGGTCGACCACGGTGGCGCACCGGGTCCAGCGGAGGGCCTCCTTCTCGTCGAGGCTGCCGTTCACCTCGGGTTCGGGTGCCGGGGGTGCGTCGAGCAGGCCGTGGGCGGCGCAGTAGTCGTCGTCGTAGACCGTCCCGAGGTAGCGCTGCGGGCCGTCAGGGAAGATCGCCACGATCCGGGTGTCGGCGGGGCTGGTCCGGGCAAGCCAGCCGGCCACCAGGGCGACCGCCCCGACGCTCCACCCGCCGGTGGCGTAGTGGGACGCGGCCAGCTGACGGCAGGTCCACACCGCCTCCGCCGGGGCCACCCAGTGCACTTCGGAGAACTGCTCGTAGGCCACATTGCGGGGGTAGATGCTGGATCCCAGCCCGCGCATGAGGCGGGGCCTGGCGGGCTGGCCGAAGATCGTCGAGCCGATGGTGTCGACCCCGATGACCTTCAGCTCGGGGTAGAGCTGCCGCAGGACCCGCGAGACGCCGGCGGAGTGGCCACCGGTGCCGACGCTGCACACCAGCGCGTCGATGTGGCCGAGTTCAGAGGCCAGTTCAAGCGCGAGTGGGGTGTAGGCGGCGACGTTGTCGGGGTTGTTGTACTGGTCCGGACACCATGATCCGGGGTGCTGGTCCCGCAGGCGCTGGACACGGTCGCGCCGGGCCTGCTGCCAGCCGCCGGTGGGGTGGGGTTCGGAGACGACATTGACCTGGGCGCCGTACGCGGTCAGCAGCCGGGTCATGGACAACTCCAGGCCGGGGTCGGTGACCAGGGTGACCGGGTGGCCGTAGACCATGCCGGCCAGGGCGAGCCCCAGCCCCAGGGTGCCGCTGGTGGACTCGATGATCCGGCCGCCCGGCCGCAGATCGCCACGGGCCCGGGCCCGTTCGACCATGTGCAGCCCTGGGCGGTCCTTGATGCCGCCGGGGTTGAAGCCCTCCAGCTTGGCCCAGAAGCCGCGGCCGGCCGGGGCCAGGGGCTCGGACACCCGCAGCAGCGGCGTGTTGCCGACCAGCCCGGAGATGGCGGACCTGGCGGTGAGCGTACCGGTGTCGGTAGTGGTCGAGGATTGCATCTTCGCGCCTTCTTCGCAGAGCGTGAAAAAGTGTCAGGTCGTCGTTGACCGCGTCACGGCCGGGACCGCGGTGCGCCTCCCCGTTCCGGGGCTCGCTCGCGTACGGCGGCATGACGGCGGTGGCGGGCATGGCCTAAATGCGCCACCGGCAGAAGACGGTGAGTCTGGAAGCCCCGGACAGTGCTCTGTCGACGTGTTCCTCCCGGGCCCGCACCACCGCGAGGAAGGGCGCCACGGCCCACGCCGGAACGATGCCGTCGGTCGCGGCCAGATCGCGGGACGGCGCCGGAGACCGTGGCGTGGACAGGCCGGTGAGGCCGAGTGGAGCGCAGGAACCGGCGCCGTGCACCATCTCGGGGGTGTCCGGACGCGTGGACGTCGCGGCCGCCGCTGGTGGCCCGGAGGCGGTCTGCGCCTGGGCGCGCGGGTGGTCCGACTCCTGGTGTGGGCCGGCGCAGTCGAGGGCGGTCAGCAGCAACCCGCATAACAGGAGGGCGACAACACGGCGGTACCACGGCGAGCCCGGTGAGAGGGCACGGCGGGCGTGGGGGTGGAGCGGCAACAGTTCCTCCGCATGGGGCACCGCCCCGCCCCGCGGGCGGAAGTGGGCAGTGAGCAGGGCTGGGCAGGCGGTGACAGCGCCTCGGACATCCCTGGATCGGCGCTCTTGAGCGGCGCGTTATGAGAGGTCGGGGCGGCGTGAATGGGCGGCGCCGAACCGGGTGGGCGCACACGGGGCCCATCCCGACCGGTCGGCGGCGCGGCGGAGCCTAGATCTGCAGCACCGCGCAGACAGCGGAGTCCCTGAACGGACACCCGGCCGAAGACGACGGGGCCGGGCCGACCGCCTCGATCGGCGACACCAGGGGCGCCGACTGTCGGCCGAGCGGCGCCGGGCAGGGAGCCACCACCCCGGAACCGTGCTGTGGCTGGGCAATCAGACACTCATGTGCCGGGTGGGGAGAGGCGTGACCGCCGTCACGGTGATCCCGCACCGCAAGACCGCTGTCAGAAGCCTTCTCAGCGGCGACCGGTGCCGTCACCGCAGGACCCTGGCCTACGGAAATACCCAGGTTCACCGTGGCGGAAGAGAGGTGCCTGGTCACGCTTTCCGGGCTCACGCCATGCGCGTACACCAACCCGAACAGGAGCGCGGCCACCCACAGCAGGCGCAGCGCGCGCCGCGAGGGGCGGGACCGCGGCATAGCGGAGAGCGACCGAGCCGTAACCATGTCGTGACCTTAGCACCGTTGCGGGAGTGCCCGAGAAACACCCCAGAAACATCGCGCCAACTTGTGCGCGCAGCAAACGGAATCGCTTACTCACAACACCTGCGACCGACAGGGCCGCACACGTCCTACCCTGACGTAGTGGACAACGTTGCCGAGGGGTGTTCGCGATGGCCCTGGGAGCGCTGGAGAGCGCTGTCATGCGGGTGTGGCAGCCGTCGCGGACGAGGCCGCGATCGCCGTCCGGGAGGTACTGCGGACCCACGGGAACGCCGCCGTCACTCCCGCAGCTGTCCACGCCCGGGGAACTGCGCGCGGTGCCGGCCCACGAGGCCGAACACGTCCGCGGCCGCGATCCGCTCAGAGCGCTGGTGGTCGGCTCCCTGACGGCACGATACTTCTCGCTTCCATCCGCGTCGTCACTGGTGACGGTCGGTGAGCGGCCGCCCCCAATATGCCCGGTGGGGGTAATGGATCCCCAGAGGCCCGCACCCATCCCCCGGCCAAGCCAAGGACGGCACGAGATCCCTTCCGCCCGATGAACAACCTCCTAAGTCACTACGTACTAAGGGCATCCGTAATCAAGGACGCAGGACGGTTGGAGTGGCGATGACGGAGATGCCGGCACTGAGCTGGTCCGTGGCGGTGGTCGCTGCCCTGGTGAGTACCGTCAGCATGGTCCGGATGGTGACCACGAGCGGCGGGACCCGCTTCGCAGCGGGGGGCGATCTGCTGATGGGCGCGTGCATGGCCGTCATGGCCCTCCCCGCGACGATGGCCTGGTACGCGGAGTACGGCTTCTGGTGGGCGGCCGTGTTCGCGCTCCTGGGGCTCGGGGGCCTGGCGATGGCCGTCAAGCGCACGCGTGAGCGCGGCTGGCGCCAGGGCCGCCAATGGGTCCACCTCATCGTCGGCAGCGCCGGAATGGTGCTCATGACGCTCGCCATGACGAGTACGTCCTCCGGGCCGGTTCTCGCGCTTGGCGGTCATTCCATGGCCGGGATGCCGGGGATGGAGAGCATGCCGGGTGCGGGGTCGACACACGGCATGGAGTCGATGCCCGGGATGAGCATGCCGGGAATGGCCGCCGCCGACAGCGCAACCGCCACGTCCTCGGCCTCTCTTTGGCGCTTGGTACTCGCGGGGCTCGCCGTGTACTTCCTGTTGTCGATCGGTGCGTCCGTGTGGGCCCGGGTCCGCGGGACCAACCGGCAGCGCCCGACCGGCCGCGAGGGGGGTCGGGGCCGCGGTTGGGCCCGCTGGCTGCTCGCCGTGCCGGACACGGTTGTGGTGTTCCTGGCGTCGCTCACCCTCGCGTTATGGGACAGGGCCCGGGCGGCGGAACGGGGAGGTCACGGCCGCCGGCGCAGGCTCGGCGCGACGCCGGACGCGGCGCTGGCCGCTCACATCGGTATGGGCGGCACCATGTCCGCGATGCTGCTGATGATGGTGGCGTGATCCGCCAAGGCGGGGGCCTGCCCTCAGTGCATATGATGCCCCCCCGTCAGCTGCGGCTTGCCGCGTGGCACGAGCAGCAAGGTCACTGACGACCCCCGAAGCCAGGCCGAGCAGCGGCAGTACGGCGGTGGCGTCGCCCAGCCCGCGTCGCCCAGCCCGCGTCCCCCGCCCTCATCAGACCGTAGACGAGCGATGCGGTTCCCGCGGTGACCAGCACGGCACCGGGCAGATCGAACCGGACGGGCTCAGCGAGCGACGCGGGAGCGGCGTGGGCAGCAGGGGTGAGGCCCGGTGGCGGCGACCATCTGGTTGAACGCGCCCATCGCGCGTGGCGGCGCCACCGACAGGGGCCGGGGAGCCCGGGGCACCGGGGCGCTCACCGGTGGCCCGCCCGGTCTCGCAGCCGGGCCAGATCCGCGCGCGGGGAGTGCGCCGGGTCGGGTTCCGGCACCAGATCGCTGACCAGTTCGGTGAAGGGCAGGTCCTTGTGCTGGTGGGCCTCCGCGGTGACCTGCCGGGCCCTGTGCCGGTAGCTCGGTGAAGGGGCGGTCCGCGGCGATGTCCAGCCGGATCACCAGGGTGTTGACGAAGTATCCGACCAGCCCCTCCAGTTCGGCCCTGGGCCGGTGGCTGACGGGCGAGCCGATCGCCACCTCGCGGTGGTCCGTACGGCCGCCCAGCAGCGCGGCGAACGCCGACAGCAGCGTCATATAAAGGCTGCCGCCGTGCTCCTGGCTCAGCTGCCGGAGCCGGGTGAGCACGTCGAGGGGCACACCGAAGTCCACCGAGGCGCCCCGGTAGGACTTCACCCCGCGGGGCAGTTCGGGCTCGGTGCCGCCGGACAGCTGCCGGTACAGCGCGGCCAGTTCGCTCAGCACGATGGTCAGCGACCATCCATCGAAGGCGCCCCAGGGCCGGGTGGGGACGAAGAGTGCTGCTCTTCGTCCACCGGTACAAGGTGGACCCGTATCGCGTACGGGTCCTCCGGCGCGAGCGGGCGCGTCCGCTCCTCGCGCAGCCACTGGATGAGGGCGTTGTCGTCCGCGATGGGCTCGGTGACGGTCGCCTCTAACCCCGCCGCGTCGTCCATCCGCTGGGTGACGGTGCCATCGCGGCGGACGTAGCGGGTGCGCAGGATGGGGTGGCGTGCCACGAGCGCGCGGGCGGCGCGCATGAAGGCGTCGCGGTCCAGCGGCAATCGAAACCATTCACGAGGAGTTCTTGAGCACACTCCAACCGCCGTCGACCACAAGCGAGGCGCCGGTCACGAACGAAGCGTCGTCACTGGCGAGAAAGTCGACCGCCGCGGCCACCTCCTCGGGCCGGCCGAGGCGCCCCACGGCGGTCTCCCGAGCCGATGCCCGCCGGTCCGCTTCGCCGATACCCGCCCACGCCTTGGTCAGGACCGGTCCCGGCAGCACACTGTTCACCCGGATCCGGCCGCCGTACTCGACCGCCAACTTCCTTGCCAGCCCGGTGAGTCCGGCCTTCGCCGCGGCGTAGGCGGGTCGGCCGGGCAGTCCCACCAGGGCGTGCACCGAGGAGACGAGGACCACGCTGCCGCCCGTCGGGATCAGATCGTCCAGGCAGGCACGCACGCCGAGGAACGACCCGGTGAGGCGCACGGCGAGCTGTCGGTTCCACTCGGCCGCAGTGGTCCGGTGGGCCGCCGCGACATGGACGGCGTACGCATTGCTCACCAGCGCGTGCACGGGCCCGAACGCCTCGCGCGCCGACCGGACGCCCCGCACCCAGGACGCCTCGTCAGAGACATCGCAGCGCTGGAAGTGCGCACTGCCACCGGCGTCCCGGATGGCCGCGGCCACCCCCGCGCCTCCCTTCTCGTCGATGTCGGCGCCGAGAACGCGGGCGCCCTCGGCGGCCAGCCGGTGGGCCGTGGCGGCGCCGATCCCGGAGGCCGCACCGGTGACCAGCGCACACCGGCCGGCGAGGCGGCCGGGGGACGAGGTGGGTGTGGGATGCACAGGACTCCTGCGGGGGCGCCACCGACAACTCATCGCATTAAGAATGAATTATTTGGGCGTGCCAAGAGGTCGAGTCAGGCCACGTGATACCTTCGGGTCCGCCGTGCGCCGCTACTGACCGAGGAGGTGAGACCGATCAACGCTGTGACAGGTCGGGCCTCCCTCTCCCGCATGGCCTAGGGAGTGCCCGCAGAAGGCATCCCGAAAGGCCCGAAACGCTATGCGCTTCACCTCTGAGACGTCGTCCGACGGCGTCTGTGAACAGCTCTTCACCCTTGGCGAGATTCCCGGCGCGCTGTGGACTCCGGAGGGTGTCGTCGGCACCCGTCCCCTGATCCTGCTGGGACACGGTGGCGGTCAGCACAAGAAGGCCCCCGACGTCCTGACCCTCGCACACCGCTTGGTGGCCGAGTGCGGTTTCGCGGCGGTGGCTGTCGATGTGCCCAGCCACGGCGACCGGCCGCAGCACGAGGAGTTCAGCCGGGTCGCGGCCGACAACCAGGCTCGCGTGGAGGCGGGGGAAGAGTTGGCTCCGCTGATCGCCCGCTTCCAGGCGCTCGTGGCCCGCCAGACCGTCCCGGAGTGGCGGGCCGTCCTGGACGCGGTCCAGCAACTGGAGCATGTCGGCACCGGGCCGGTGGGCTACTGGGGCGTCTCGCTCGGGTGCGGGCTCGGCGTTCCGTTCGTTGCCGCCGAACCCCGGGTCCGCGCGGCGGTGTTGGGCCTGGGTGGCGCCCTGGCCTCGGCCGAGGACGCCGCGCGGATCACCGTCCCGGTCGAGTTCCTGGTGCAGTGGGACGATGAGCGAGTGCCGCGGGCGCAGAGCCTGGCGCTGTTCGACGCCTTGGCCTCGGCCGACAAGACGCTGCACGCCAACCCCGGCAAACACGGCGAGGTCCCGGCCTTCGAACGGGACAGCACGTTGAGGTTCTTCTCCCGGTATCTGGTCTGACACCAACACCGTTCACTCCGGCAACACGGTTTTCCGTAACTCCCGCTACCCTGGCACGGCTTGATCACAGATTCGCACGAGCGCGCAGAGCGCGCGGGGCGCATCCGGGCGACAGCACGGACGGGGGACGCACATGGGGAGTGACGCCGTATGGCCGGAATGAAGCTCTATTCACTCGAATCCAACGATCCGCCGCAGCTCGGCCCCTACCGGCTGCTGCGGCGGATCGCCACCGGCGGTATGGGCCGTATCTATCTCGCCCGACAGGCGGCCCCCGGGACCGCCACCGGCCCCGCCGGCCCCGCCGGACCCACCGGAACCGTGGTGGACCACGGGCTCGTCGCGGTCAAGACGCTCCTCGCCGAGGGATTCGTGAGCAAGCCGGACCGGGAGCGGTTCGCCCGCGAGGTGGAGCTGGCGGGGCGGGTGGACAGCGCGTACACCGCCACGGTGCTCGACGCCAACGCCAAGGCGGAGCGCCCGTGGCTCGCCATCGAGTTCATACCGGCGCCCAGCCTGGGCGAACTCGTCGTCAACGCCGGTACGCTGCCCGCCGACGCGGTGCGCTGGGTCGCGGCCGCGGCTGCGCGGGCGCTGGTCGAGCTGCACGGCCGGGGGGTCGTCCACCGCGACATCAAACCCCTGAACATTCTGCTGCCCCACGACGGCCCCCGCCTCATCGACTTCGGCATCTCGCACGCCCACGACCACACCAGCTCGACGACGACCATCGGCACCTTCGCGTTCACATCGCCGGAGCAGGCGTGCGGCAAGAAGTCCACCGCCGCGTCCGATATGTACTCCCTGGGCGCCACGCTCTTCTTCCTCGCGGTCGGCCGCCCGCCGTACGAGCAGACCGACCACTCCTTCGGCATCCTCGCCCTCGTCCAGCGCGGTGAGCTCGATACGGACGGGCTGCCGCCGGAGCTGGAACCGCTGATCCTGCCCTTGCTGCGGGTCGACCCCGAGAGCCGTCCCAGCCCGTCCGACGTGCTGCGGGACGTCCTCGCCGACGTCGATCAAGTGTCGGCGGAGCCAAGGCTGCCGCAGGCGTGGACCGCGTTGATCGAGGAGTACGCGGAGCAGGGACGCCAACTGCGCGACGGAGCAGTGGACTTCGCCGCGGCCGAAGCGCCGACTCAGGTGAGGTCCGAGGGCCCTCCGGAGCGCACGGACGAGGCGATCAGCGAGATGCGCGAGCAGTTGGAGGCCCTGCGCAAACAGCGGGACGCCTTGGTGCGGGCGCAGGCCGAGGAGCAGGCGGAGGCGGAGGCGCGGGAGCTCGCGCGCCAGGAAGAGGAGGAGCGCAGGCGCCGGGAACAGGCGCGGAAGGAAGAGGCGGAACGCAGGGAGCGGGAGCGCAAGGAGAAGGAGAGGAAGGAACGGGAGCGGAAGGAGAAGGAACGCAAGGAAACCGAGCGGAAAGAACGCGAGCGCAAGGAGAGGCAGCGCAAGGAACGCGAGCGGATCGCGCGCGAGAAGACCGAGACCACCGCCAAGAACAAGAGCACCAGCACGACATGGACGCCCAAGGCCCCGCCCAAGCCCGCAGCGGCCAAGCGGCCCGCCAAGAGTTCGGGTTCCTCGGAGGGCTGGGGCGCTCTGCTCCTGGTCGCGCTCGTCATCGGCGCCCTGATCTGGCATCCCTGGGACAAGAAGGACGACGACACCCCGAAGAGCAGCCCCTCCTCAGGTGTCTCCCTCTCCAGCAGCAGCGGCACCACCAGCGGCGACGACGGTTCCTCCGACGACGACAGCGACAGCGGCACCGACAGCTACAGCTCCTCCAGTTCGTCGAGCGGCGGCCTCGACGACACCGAGACCGAGCCCGAACCCGAACCGGAGACCACCTCCCCCGAGCCCGAGCCCGACCCCACCGAAGAGGCGTTCAAGGCCGTCTCGTACGGGGACTGCCTGGACGTCGTCGACACCGGCTACGGCGGCACCACCAAGTACGACTGGAGCGAGGAGGAGCCGAACACGACGTCCTGCGGCTACGGGACACGGGTGAAGGTCACCGGCACCACCGGCGACTGCCCGACCGGCGTGGGCAAGGCCACTTGGTCGTACTACTCCACCAGCAGCGGTGAGCGGACCGAGCTCTGCCTCACCGGCCAGTACCGCCAGGGTGACTGCCTGCTCGCCAAGCACGAGGGCAACACCATCAGCAGCATCGCCATGCTGTCGTCGCCGAACTGCACGGACCGCAGGGTTCCCGTCCCGTACAACGAGATCCTGGTCGTCACGGACATCTACCGGGCGACGGGCGCCGGCGCCGAGGTCTGCCGCCACGGGCAGTACGACTCCAACACGTACTGGTCCACGGAGGTGGACGACGGCGCGACGCAGTTGTGCGTGAAGGCGTACGACTGAGGCGGCCGCGGTCAGGAGGAGGTGCCCTCAGGACGCGGTGGCGGCCGCGGCCGCGCGGCCCGTCTGGCGAGGTTGTCGCCGGTGAGTTTCTTCATGCCCGCGACGAGTTCGGGCAGCGTGGTGGCCGACGATCCGCCCGCCTGCCTTCTCGGTGATCGCGAGCATGCGGCCGTCCACATGCGCGGGCACGCCCGTGACCATGAACTTCGGCGGGGTGCCCGAGGCGGTCCGGCCAGTTCTGCCGTACGAGGTCGTGGTTGGCGCCGATGCCACCTGAGGTGACGATCACGACTGGCGCGCGGAGTTCGAAGTCGCCGACCACGGTGCGGGAGCTGGGCTTGCCGCGTGCGGCGTCGCTCGGCTCCAGGATGGCGCCGCGTACGCCGGTGACGGCGCCGCGGGTCGTCACGATGCCGTCGACGCGGGGCCGGAACTTGAAGGTCACTTGGAGGCCGCCACCGCGTCCCGCACCTTCTTCTCGAACGGCTCGACGACGGCCGGTCCGGTGCCCCAGGTGACATGGAAACGGGGCACCGACTTGCCGTGGCCGTCCGCGAGTCCGCCGCCGCGCTCGGCTCAGCCGACGATCGGGAACCAGCGCACACCCAGGCCGTACAGCCAGGACCGCTTCTCTCCGGCGGCGAAGTCCACATACGCCTCGGCCCACTTACGCCCAGTGGTCCTGGCCGGCCGGGTCGTCGATCCCGCGGTCGAGGAGCAGCACCTTGCGCCCCGCCGCGGCCAGTTCGGCCGTGGCTACCAGCCCGGCCACCAGCGGGTGTCCGGCCGCCAGAGTGCTGCGTTTCCGTTCCACCACCTCCCTCGTACGGGTGAACTTCCGGTGTCGCACGGCCGTCCCACCCGGGCCGTCCCACCAGGCATCCCGCGAAGACTTCACGCTTCCACCTGCTCGGGAGCAACCGAAACGTGATCAACAAGGGATGTGGAAACGGGAGTTGTCATCTCATAGACTCCCGGCGGCAGTTGATCTTCCTCACGGCCATCCCCGGACCTTTCCCGATCTCCCCTCAGGAGAGCCCCATATGCTGGCTGACGCCGTCGACAACCGGCTGGCCCGAAACCCGATCGCGATCGTGGGACTGGCGGGACTCTTCCCCCAGGCGACGAACGTACGGGAGTTCTGGAACAACATCGTGGCCGGTACCGACTGCATCGAGGATGTCCCCGCATCCCGGTTCAGCGTCGACGACTACTTCGACCCCGACCCCTTCGCCGAGGACAAGACCTACTGCCGGCGCGGCGGCTTCCTGCCCCCGTTCCGCTTCGACCCCCGCGAGTTCGGCATTCCGCCCAACACACTGGACGCCACCGGGCTGATCCAGCTGCTCAGCCTCCATGTGGCCCAAGATGTGCTGCGGGACGCCGGGTGTGATGCCTCCACCTGGTACAACCCGGCGCGGACCGGGGTGGTGCTCGGAGTGTGCGGGGGCAGCTCCAGCATGATGCCGCTGGCGGCGCGGCTCCAGACGCCCGCGCTCAAGGCGGCGGCCCTCAGCTGCGGCCTGAGCGAACGGGACGCCGAGGAGATCGCGCGCCGCTACACGGCGGCCTTCCCGTCGTGGACGGAGAACTCCTTCCCCGGTTTCCTGGGCAACGTCGTCTCCGGCCGGATCGCGAACCGCCTCAACCTCGGCGCGTTCAACGGCACCGTGGACGCCGCCTGCGCCAGCTCCCTCGCCGCGCTGCGGATGGCCGTCAGCGAGCTGGTCGGGCATCGCGCCGACCTCATGATCACCGGCGGAGCCGACGCGGACAACACCGTCTTCTCCTTCATGTGCTTCAGCAAGACCCCGGCGCTGTCACCGAGCGGCGAGATCCGCCCCTTCGACGAGGACGCCGACGGCACCCTCGTCGGGGAGGGCATCGGGATGCTGGCCCTCAAGCGGCTGGCCGACGCCGAGCGCGACGGCGACCGGGTCTACGCCGTCATCCGCGGCCTCGGCACCTCGAGCGACGGCCGGTCCCAGAGCATCTTCGCGCCCTGCGGAGACGGCCAGCTCACCGCGTTGCGCCGGGCCTACGAGGACGCCGACTGCCCGCCGTCCTCGGTCGGGCTGATCGAGGCCCACGGCACCGGCACCACCACCGGTGACGATGTGGAACTCGGAGCGCTCAACACGCTGATGGCAACGTCCGAGGACCGGCGGTACGCGGCGGTCGGCAGCGTGAAGTCCCAGATCGGGCACACCAAGGCGGCGGCCGGCGCGGCCGGGCTGATCAAGGCGGCGCTCGCCCTCCACCACAAGGTGCTGCCCGCCACCATCAACGTCCGCACCCCCAGCGCCGCGGCCCGGCAGGAGGACGCGGCGCTGTACGTCAACACCACCACCCGCCCGTGGATCCGCGACCCGCGGCGCTCGGTGCGCCGGGCGGGAGTGTCCGCGTTCGGCTTCGGCGGGGTCAATGTGCACGCCGTACTGGAGGAACACCAGCCCTCCAACGACGCGACCGATGCGACACGCACCCTCCACACCACCCCGCGAACCCACCTCTGGCACGCCCCGACCCCCGAGGCGCTGCGCGCACTGCTCGAACGCGGCGAACACCCCGGCGCCCCCGACGAGATACCCGCCGAACACGCCCGTTTGGGCTTCGTCGCCACCGACGACACCTATCCCGACCTGCTCGCCAAGGCCATCGCGCAGTTCGACGCACACCCTGGCCTTGCTCACTGGACCCACGCGGACGGCATCTGGTACCGCGCCACCGCGCTCCCCGCGGGCGGCAAGGCGGCGGCACTCTTCGCCGGTCAGGGCAGTCAGTACGTCAACATGGGCCGCGAGGCGCTGCTCTCCGTACCGCCGGTGCGCGCCGCCTTCGACGCGGCCAACGCCCCGTACGCGGACGGGAATCATGAGCTGCTGTCCGACGTCGTCTTCCCGGCGCCCGGGCGGGACGGGAAGGACCTGCGCCGAGCCTCCGAGCGGCTGCGCCGCACCGCCTACGCCCAGCCCGCCATCGGGGCCTTGTCGATGGGGCAGTTCCGCTATCTCTCCGAGCTGGGCTTCGCGCCGGACGGGGTGCTCGGCCACAGCTTCGGCGAGCTGACCGCCCTGTGGGCCGCGGACAGCCTCGACGACACTGGTTTCCTCGCCACCACGGCGGCCCGCGCCAAGGCGATGGCCCCGCCCGCCGACACCCCCGGGCACGACTCGGGCGCCATGGCGAGCGTACGTACCTCGGAAGCCCAACTGGACGCCCTGCTCGGCGAGTTCCGCGAGCTGACGGTGTGCAACCGGAACGCGCCCGAGGTGGTGGTGGTCGGCGGTCCCACGGCCACCGTCGAGCGGTTCACCGCGGCCTGCGGCGAGCGCCGTATCCCCGCGCAGCGGCTGTCCGTCGAGGCGGCCTTCCACACCCCGCATGTCCAGCACGCCGTCGCCACCTTCGCCCGCGAGATCTCCGACATCCCGCTCCGTACCCCGCGGGTTCCGGTGTACGCGAACACGCCGGGCGCGAGCTATGGCGACGACCCCCAGGCGAACCGCGCGGTGCTGACCCGGCAGATCGTCAATACCGTCGACTTCGAGGCCAGACTGCGGGAGATGTACGCGGACGGCTTCCGGGTCTTCGTGGAGTTCGGGCCCAAGCGCACGCTCTCCCACCTCGTCGAGCAGACGCTCGGCGATCAGGGAGTGGACATCGTCTGGACGGACATCGGCACCGGCGGCGACAGCGCGCTCGCCCTCAAGCAGGCCGCCGTCCAACTGACCGTTCTGGGACTGCCGCTGAGCGGTGTCGACCGGTACGACGAGCCGGTGCCGACGCGCCCCGCCCCGTCCGCGGTGGCCCGGGTCCTCGACGGCCCGCAGTTCGCCACGATCGCCCGCCAGGAGGCGTACGAGCGGGTCCTCGGCGCGCCGTACCGGGTGGCCGGGGCCGTCGGCCGGGAGCCGGAACCCGTCGCCGAGCCACAGCCCGTGGCCGCTGCTCACGACGATCCGCTGGGGCGCGCAGCGGCCGAACACCTGACGATGCACACCCGCTACCTCGACGGGCAGCTGCGGACCGCCGACCAACTGGTGAGCCTGTTGAACGAGGGCGTCGGCGGCGGTTCGCCCGAAGCGGTACTCTCCGGGATCACCGCCGTCCGGGACCACAGCCTCGCGCTCGGCGAGGCCCACGCCCGTGCCAGCGAGGTGCTGAGCGATCTGCTGCGCCTGCCCACGGGCGCGACGCCGACCGGTTGTTCGCTGGGCGGCACATCCAACGGACATGCGCTCGAAACGCCGTCGTACCCCGGTCCGCTCCCCTCGGTGGACGCGCCCCCGGAGATCCCGCCACCGGCTCAGCCCCTCGAAGGCGTCGTACTCGTCGAGCCCGACGAAGCAGGTGAACCCGGTGAAGCCGACGCCTCGACCGGTAAATCCGCGCTGGAAATGCTCCGCGACACCGACTTCGACGCGGCGATCGACCCCGAGCTCCGCGCCGAACTGGCCAACCTCGATCCCGTGGAGATCGAGCAGGTGATGCGCGAGGTGGTGGCCGAGAAGACCGGCTACTCGATCGACATGATCGATCCCGATGTCGATCTGCAGACGGAGCTCGGCATCGACTCCCTCAAGCAGTTGGAGATCGCATCCGAGCTCTGGCGCCGCTACCCGGTCTTCTCCCGAGAGGAGATCTTCCGCTTCACGGCGGCCCGAACGGTCAGGGACTTCGCCACGCTGATCCCCGAGGTGCTGAAGAATCCCACCACCAATCTCCGCGTCGCCACCTCCGTACCGCTGGGCCGGGCGCATATCGGCTGGCGCGCTCTGCCCGAACCGGACGTCCTGCTCGGCGCCTATGCCGAGCAGCCCCGCGCCGTACTGGTCGACGACGGCGGTGAGTTGGCCGGATGGATCGCCACGGCGCTCAGGTCGCGTGGCTGGTGGGTCGGCCGGCTGGCGCTGCCCGGGACGCCTATCGCGTCCGGCGAGGCCGAACCGGACACCTGGCAGCCGGCCGACTGGGGCGAGGAGAGCCTGGCGGAGCAGGTCGGCCTGCTCGGTGCCGCCGTGCCGCGCCTCGACCTGTGTCTGCTCCCCTTCAGCCGCGACCCGGGCACCGACCGCGACGACACCGTACGCCGCCTGGCCCACGCCGTCCTGATCGCCAAGCACCTGCGTCAGCCCCTCGGCGGGGCGGCGGCCGACGGCACCCGCGCCGGGTTCGTCGCCGTCACCCGGCTCGACGGCGCGCTCGGCTACGCCGGCTCGGGCGGCGAGCCCGACCGGGCGCTGGCCGGCGGTGTCACCGGGCTGGTCAAGTCGCTGGCCCTGGAGGCGCCCGAGCTCTTCTGCCGAACGGTCGACCTGGCTCCCGAGCTGACCGAGGAGGAGGCCGGCGGCTGCCTCGCGGGCGAGATCGCCGACGCCGCCGTGGACCTGCACGAGGTGGCCCGCCACCCGGCCGGGCGCCGTACGCCGGTCCTGGTCGCCGAACCGGTCCCGCTGGTCGACACGGCAGCGCCGGACGACCGGGACGGGGCGATCCAGCCGCCCGCCGAGCTGACCGCCGACGACACCCTGCTGGTCACCGGCGGCGCGCGGGGCATCACCGCCTGGTGCGCCATCGCCCTCGCGCGGCTGGTGCGCTGCGGCTATCTGCTGCTCGGCAGCACACCCCTGGCGGACGAGCCGGACTGGGCAGCCGGACTCGACGGCCGGGAGGAGCTGAAGGCCGCCGCCGCCGACCATCTGCGCGCCACCGACCAGGACCCGGAGGAGCGGGCCGCCGTCGAGCTGATCGCCCGGCAGATCCGCGAGATCACCGCCGGGCGCGAGATCCGTACCACCCTGGCCGCCCTGCGCGACGCGGGAGCGGAGGCCGAGTACATCGCCGTGGACCTGACCGACGCCGACGCGGTGCGCACGGCGCTGCGCCCGCACTCCGACCGGGTCACCGGCGTCGTCCACGGGGCGGGCGTCCTCGCCGACCAGTTCCTCGCCGACAAGGACGCGGAGGGCGTCGGGCGGGTGGTCGGCACCAAGCTGACCGGCCTCGGCAACGTACTGGACGCGCTCGACGCCGAACGCCTCCGCCACCTCGTCGTCTTCACCTCCGTCTCGGGCATCTACGGAAACCTCCGACAGGCCGACTACGCCCTGGCCAACGAGGCGCTGAGCCGGTTCGTCTGCGCCTGGAAGGCCAGGCGTCCCGACCGCCACGGCACCGCCCTGGCCTGGGGGCCGTGGGCCGGCGGTATGGCCACGCCCGGCGTCCAGAAGCTCTTTGTGCAGCACGGGGTGCCGCTGCTCGCCCGGGACACCGGCACCGGCTACTTCACCGAGCAGATGAGCCCCGAGCACGCCGCGGACCTGGTGACGGTCATCGGCCCGCTGGAGCCCATGTACCGGCGCAGCGAGACGCTGCCGGCCGGCGGCGTGGTCGTGGAGCGGCGGCTGGCGGAGTTCGCCGCCGAGCCGCTGCTCACCGACCACCGCATCCACGGCTGGCCGGTGCTGCCCCTGACGGCCGCGGTCGGCTGGGGCGTACGCGCGGTGGAGGCGATGCACGGCGGGCAGCCCGTGGTCGAGTGCCACGACTTCCAGATCAGCAAGGGGCTGGTCTTCGACGGCTCGGCGGAGGACGACCGCTTCCTGCTGTCGGTCACGCCGCCCGAGAGGCCCAGGAGGTCCGAGACGTCCGCGGCCGGGGACTCGGCCGCCATCGCCGTACGGCTCCGCAGCGAGCGGGACGGCGCCGCGCCGGTGCTCCGCTTCGGCGGGGACTTCCTGCTCGAGAAGCGGGCCGCCCAGCCGTCCCCGGACATCGAGCTGTCGCCGTACGAACTCCCCGACTTCGATCCGCAGACCCACGAGGCGTACGACGGCTTCCTCTTCCACGGGCCGACCCTGCGCGGTCTCGGCCCGACCCTGGAGGAGCAGCCTGGCAGGCTCGTCCTCGCCGTCCGGATGGCCGACCCGGCCTTCGGACAGGGCGCCTTCGCGGGCGCCAGGTACAGCCCAGCGCTGGCCGATCTGCTGCTCCAGGCGGCGGCGCTGCTCGGCCGTCAGCGCCTCGGGCTGCTCTGTCTGCCGGTGTCGGTGGAGCGGGTCGAGCTCTTCGCGCCGCTGCCCGCGGACACGCCGTTCGTCCTCGTCGCCGAATCCGTCGAGGAGAGCCCCCTCCACCTGATCTGCACGGTCACCGCCTGCACCCCGGAGGGAAGGGTGCTCCAGCGGTGGAGCCGGATCGGCATGATCCTCACCTCGCCGGAGATGAAGGACAGCGGCATCTTCCTGCCCGTGGAGCGCGGGGGGCGGCATGGCTGACACCGACAGCGCCGCTGCCGTCGCCCCCAACGGCGAATGGGGCTTCGAAGCCGCCGAGGAACTGGGCTTCGAAGGTGAGCCGTTCCTCCTTCCCGTCCCGTTCGCCGCGCCGACTCCGCCCGCTCCACAAGCCGCCCCGCGGGGCGTCGGCGACCTGAGCCATCTCGCGCGCGACATCGCCGAGCGGGTCGGCCGCGCGCACGCCGCGGTACTGGAGGCCCACGAGGCCGTCCAGCGGCACCTCCTCGCGCGCTGTGCGCCGGGCACACGGCCCCCGGCGGCGCCCGCGCCGCACCATCCCGTGGACCGCCCGGCACACGTCGAGCTGGCCCGAACGATCCCGGCGGACGCGGCGTACAGCGTGGCGGGCCAGGCCGATCCGGCATGGATCCTCGACGCCGCCACGGCGGCGTTGCCCCTGCTCGGCGAACGCGGCCTGGCACCGGTCGGCACCGTCTACCGGCCCGGTCGCACCAACCTCAGCTGGCACCGGGAGCTGCCGGAGGCCGGGGCTGAGCTTCGGGTGCGGGCCGGCGCCGAGGCCGTCCACCGCGACGAGCGCGGCACTCGCTTCACGTTCGACTGGCAGGTCCATGCGGAAGGGGACCTCCTCGTGGAGGCCACGGGCACCGCCGGCTTCCTGGTTCCCGACCACACGACCGAGCCGCTGCCGGACGAGAACTGCTGGCCCGAGCGTCAAGTCCCGTGCTATCCACGGCAGTTCCGCCCGCTGGCGAACGCCCGGCGGTCCCGGCTGACCTGGCAGGACCTGCGGGCCCTCGCCAGCGGATTCCTCGCGGAAGTCCTCGGCCCCGACTTCGAGGGCGAGGGCACCGGCCCGCGGCTGCCAGGACCGGCCCCGCGGCTGATCGGCGCCGTGACGGAGCTGTCCCGCGAGGGCGGCCGTTACGGGCAGGGCAAGGTGACCGCCGACCTCACCTTCCGCGGCGGCGGCCCCGCGCGCGGAGCGGACGCCACCCCGTTGCTGGCCGAGGCCGTCGTCGGCGTACTCCAGGTGTACGCGCTGTCCTGCGGGCTGCATCTGTGCCTGCCCGATCCGCGCTTCCAGCCCTGGGCCGGTGGCCCGGCCGCCATCGAGGTGATCGACCCGACCGCGCTCGGCGCCGCCCTCCGCTGCGAGGTCGACGTGGCCGAGGTGGGGCTCGTACCGCGCCCGCATGCGATCGCCGACGCCGTCGTCCTCGCCGGCGACCGGCCGGTGGCCCGTCTGCACGGCATCGGCGTGGCCCTCCAGGAACCGCCGGGCAGCGACCTCGGCGCCCTGACGATCTGGGAGGCGCGGGACTCCCCCGCCGCCCACGAGTCGTTGCGGCAGCGCGGCGCACGTCAGCGGATGCTGCTCGCCCACTCGGCCGAGGGCGATCTCTCGGCCCTCACCGGAGAACCCGAGGCGACCTCGGTGTCCCCGGTGACCGTGCGGCCCCGGCTGCCGCGCGGCGATCTGCTGATGGTCGACCAGGCGCTCGACTACGACGCCGACCCTCTCGAATTCCGCCCGGGCGCCACCCTCACCAGCGAGTACGCCGTCCACCCCGGCCCCTGGTTCTGTCGGGAGAACGGGTCCGGCGCCGTGCCCAACCTCCTGTACATGGAGTCCAGCCTCCAGGCCGCCGCCCAGTTGAGCGCCGTTCAGGGCATCCTCAACCAGCATCTCGACAGCGCCTTCGTCTGCCGGAACCTGGAGGGCCGCGCCACCCTGCTCCGCCACGCCGACCCGCGCGGCCTCGCCCTGCGGCACCGCATCACGCTGGCCGACCACTCGAAGCTGCCGGGGGCGATCCTCCACCGCTACACCTACGAACTCGGCCTTCCCGACGGGCCGGTCTACTCGGGCGAGTCGGTCCACGGCTTCCTCACCAAGGAGGTCCTGGACAACCAGCAGGGGCTCGACGGCGGACGGTGCGTACCGCCCTGGCTGGACCGCCTTCCGACGCGGCCCCAGGGGCTGCGCCGGCTCGACCTCTCCCACGACACCCGGCTCGGCCGCGGCCGGTTCGCGCTGCTGCAGGAGGCCGATCTGGTGCCGGACGGCGGTGAACACGGCGCCGGATACCTCCTGTGGGAGCGGACGGTGCCCAAGGACGACTGGTTCATGGCGCACCACTTCCGCTTCGATCCGGTGATGCCCGGTTCGGTGGGTGTGGAGGCGCTGTTCCAGTCCGTCGCGGCGTACGCGATGCACACCGGCCTCGCCGATGCCCTGCCGGACCCGGCCGCGCGGCCCGCGGCCCACGTCGAGCTGGCCTGGAAGTACCGAGGGCAGATCACGCCCGGTCACCGCCGGATGCGCGGCGAGGTTCATATCCGCCGGGTGGAGCCTTGTGGAGACGGTCTTCTCCTGGTCGCCGACGGCAGCGTATGGCGCGACGACCTGCGGATCTACCAGGTGGACAACATCGGCGTCGAGATCCTGCCGACCGGCGGGACGGCGGAAGGGCAGGTGCCGCGATGACGGTGCGATACGACCCGGACGGGGTGTACGCCGTCCTCGCCGACCTGGACGCCCCCTGCTACATCGTCCGGAACGGGGACCGGATCGGCGCCACCTCCGAACCTCCCGTCGCGGGCGGCCCGTTGACCCCGCTGGCCGTCGCCGGGCCCATGCCGTCCACGCAGCTCGGCGACTCCGGCTTCCGGCGCCGGCACGGCGTGTCCCATGCGTATCTCGCCGGTTCCATGGCCGCCGGTATCGCGTCCGAGGAGCTGGTGGCCGCGCTGGCCCGCGTCGGTTTCCTCGCCTCGTTCGGCGCCGCGGGCCTGCCCCCCGAGCGGGTCGAGCAGGCCCTGACCCGGCTCGCTCGCGAGAGCGGCGCTCCAGGTGGGTTGCCCTACGCCGCCAATCTCATCCACACACCGCACGCCCCGCGCCTGGAGCGAGCGGTTGTCGACCTCTTTTTGAGTCACCGGCTGCGCTGCGTCGAGGCCTCGGCGTTCGTCCAGCTCACCCCCGATCTGGTCCGCTACCGGGTGGCGGGGCTGCGCCCCGGCCCCGGGGGCGGGGCGTGCGCCGACAACCGGCTGATCGCCAAGGTGTCCCGCGCGGAGGTGGCCGAACTGTTCCTCCGACCGGCCCCCGAACCGATGGTCCGCGCCCTGTTCGACCGTGGTGAGATCACCGCCGAGCAGGTGGCGCTGGCGCGGCTGGTCCCGATGGTGGACGACCTGACCGTCGAGGCGGACTCCGCGGGGCACACCGACCGCCGCCCACTGATCACCGCGCTGCCCGCGATGCTGCGGCTGCGGGACCGCATCGCCCGCGAGCTCGGCCCCGCGACGCCGCCCGTAAGGGTCGGCGCGGCCGGCGGCATCGGCACTCCGGAGGCGGCCCTGGCCGCCTTCAGCCTCGGCGCCGCGTACGTCGTCACCGGCTCGGTCAACCAGGCCTGCCTGGAGGCGGGCACCTCACCGGCGGTCAAGGCGCTGCTCGCCGCGGCCGGGCCCGCCGACTACGCGATGGCCCCGGCCGCCGACATGTTCGAGATGGGCGCCGAGGTCCAGGTCCTGCGCAGCGGCAGCCTCTTCGCCGGCCGGGCGCGCCGGTTGCACGAGCTCTACCGCGCCCACGCCGGCCTGGACGAACTGCCCGCCGCGGACCGCCGGCGCCTGGAGACGAAGGTGTTCCAGCGCCCGCTGTCCGAGGTCTGGCGGGAAACCGCGGACTATCTCACCGAACACCACCCCGAACAACTCCTCCGCGCCGAACTCGACGCCAGGCACCGGATGGCCCTGGTCTTCCGCTGGTACCTCGGCCAGTCGTCCCGCTGGGCCGTCACCGGCACCGAGCGCACCGGCGACTACCAGGTCTGGTGCGGTCCGGCGATGGGCGCGTTCAACGACTGGGCGGCGGGCTCCGTCCTGGCCGACCCCGGCCGACGCCATGTCGCCGACGTGGCGCGCCACCTGATGCACGGCGCCGCGTTCCACCGCCGCCTCGCCCACCTCCGCTTCAGCGGGGTGCGGGTCCCGGCCGCCTGTGCCACCTACCGGCTGCCGTCGGCACCCTCGGCGGTGCCCGCCACGCCGCGATCTGAGTAGGACCGCTCATGTTCTCCGGCTCCCTGGGTGGCTTGAATGAGGGGTATGACCGAGGAGTCGTCTGAGTTCCGGATGAGGCGGAGGGGATGGATCGCCCCGTTGCTGTCCACTCTCGTCACCCTGCCCATGGCCCTGATCGCCACCGCTTTCGTCGGGCTGTCCCCCATGGCCTGCGATCCCTGCGGCGGTGCCGAACTGGAGCGTTTCGAGGACAGCTTCGATGTCGCCATCAATGTCTATCAGGTGGGTCTCGTCCTGACGGCCGGCTTGCTGATCGCCGATTACGTCGCCACCTGGCAACGTCGGGACGCGCCCCGGCTCCTCCTGGCCGTCCTCGCTCCGATCTCCGTGTTCTGCGACTACCTCCTCTTTGCGGGTCTGCTTGCTGAACCCACGTTCTGACGCTCAGCGGAACGCGGCGACGTTGCGGGCGGCCCAGTCGGCGAAGGCACGCGGGGCGCGGCCGAGCACCCGCTGGACGTCCGGGCTGACACGCAGCTCGGCCGGGCTCGGGGAACCGAGGATGTCCAGAGTGTCGTCGGCGAGCTCCGCCGGCATGTTCTGGGTCATGGCGGCCTTGGCCTCGTCGCGGGTGAGCTCGTGAAACCTCACCGGCGAGCCCAGCGCTGCGGCGATGGCCTCCGTCTGCCGGCGCGGAGTGATCACCTCCGGGCCGGTCAGCTCGTACACGCCGCCGGTGTGCCGGTCATCCAGCAGGCAGGCCGCCGCGACCGCGGCGATGTCCGCCGGGTCGATGATCGGCACCCCGATGTCGCCGAAGGGCGCGGCGACGACCTGTTGCGCGCGGACGGACTCGGCCCACCACAGTGCGTTGGAGGCGAAGCCGCCCGGCCGCAGGATGGCCCACTCCAGGCCGGACTCCCGCAGCATGTCCTCCAGCGCGCGCATCGCGATCCGCGTTGGGCCGAAGGGCCTGGTCACCACGCCCAGCGTGGAGAGCAGGACGACCCGGCGGACCCCGCTGTCCGCGGCTTCGCCGATGATGTCGGCAGGGCTGGCTCCAGTGGCGTGCAGATCGCCGGACAGCAGCAGGAACAGCGCCTTCGCCCCGGCCAGCGCGGGCTTGAGGCCGGCCGGCTCGGCCAGGTCGGCCACGAGGTGGCGAACGCCGTTCGGCACCGCTGCCGTGTGCCGTGACACCGCCGTCACCTGCCGGCCCGCCTCGGCCAGCGCCTGCGTCAACGGCCGGCCAATGTTCCCGGTAGCCCCGGTCACCACGATCATGATCAGCTCCTTGTCAGGTGTCCTCTGTGGCCTTCACGCTAGGAGCACAGGCTAACTTTTGGTAAGGACATACCTCGAGGTAAGCTCATGACATGTCAGGAGGCGTGCAGCACAGACAGCCCGAGGCCGGGGAGCGGTATGACGTGTTTCACACCGACTGCCCCGCGCGCGATGTGGTCGACCATGTGACCAGCAGGTGGGGCGTCTGGGTGCTGATCTCCTTGCGGAGCAATAACCTCCGGTTCTACGAGCTGCGCGAGAGCATCCAGGGCATCAGCGAGAAGATGCTCGCCCAGACCCTGCGCGCGCTGGTCCAGGACGGCCTGGTCTGGCGCAAGGTCGAGCCGACGACGCCGCCCCAGGTCACCTACGGGCTGACCGAGTTCGGCCGGGACGTCGGCGAGCCGCTGACGGAGCTGTTCGACCGGATCACACGGCGGCTGTCGCCGCGCAGCGCGGGATAGGGCACCGTTCTCGTACAGCTACCGTCAGGTGGCGTGTGGCGCTGAGTAACTACTTGGTGTTGCGGTCGCGCTGCTGGAGGGCGGCGAAGTCGGCGTACGCCCGGTAGATGCTGGAGAGGCTGGGGCTCTGTCCCTTGCGGCGGCCGTGGGACCCCGGTGGTTTCCCTTGCGGGCCGCGGTGTCGAGTCCTTCGAGGGTGGCCTCGCGGATGTTCTCGCGCTCGGTCTCGGCCATCGCTGCGAAGAACCCTCCAGCCGTCTCCACCCGCTCCAACGGCCGAAGTTCGGCGAGCTGCTGACGTACGCGCGGCCGGGCGACACCGTGCACATCGGCGTCAGCCGCGGCGCCACCCGCACGGCCGTCGCCGACCTCATGCCCGAGCACACCACCGCCAGCGGTGAAGACGACCCAGCCCGGAGCTGCCGGTCACCCTCGACATGCCGGGCAAGGTCGCTGACTTCCTCCGCGCCACCGACCTGGGGCCCGCCGAGCAGGCCGCGCTCGACCACGGCCTGACCGTACGGCGCAGCCAGGGCTACACCCTGCGCGTGAGCGCCGCGCCCGCGGTCCACCGGCCGGCTCCTCACCCGCTGCCAGCCTCTCAACGGCGCCCATGGTGTCTCGGCGGTCCCAGCACGGCGCAAGGCCTGCCGCGAGTACGAGAGTCGCGTCAACGCCCTTGCGGCTACAGCCGGACCATGAGCCGGTCAGCGGCTGCCGCTGATTTCCGTTCGGATACTCCCTGAGGGCCGATCAGTAGAAGCGGCGGATGAAAACGTCCGACTTGCCGTTGGTGTCGCCGGGCACGATGTCGTCGGCCGTGGATTGGAAGACCACGTCGCGCCCACCGGCGCTGACCGCGTCGGTCCCGGCCGAGGCGAGCTGGTTCGAGACGATCTCGTCGGTGCCGGTCTCCAGGTCGCGCAGCATGAGCGACGGTCCGCTCGTGTCGTGTGGGGCGTACAGCAGATAGCGGCCGGCGGGGTCGATGGCCACGCCCCGCACGTTCGGCACCAGTTGGCTGGTGCCCGAGCTCTCGTCGTGGACGTAGGTGTCGGAGCCCGAAAGGTAGACGACCTTGCTGCCGTCCTTGCTGATCTGGACGAGGGTCGCCGCCTTGGACGGGCCCTCGATCGGGCCGGAGGAGGTGTCGTCGGTCCGGTCCCACACGAAGACGTCCTCCCCCTGGCCGTCCTGGTAGGCGACAAAGCGGCCGTCGCCGCTGATGGACGGCCGGGCCGAGACGGTGTGCCCGAACTCGGCGACGGCCTCCGTGGTGTCGGCGCGCCAGTCCCGTACCTCGATGCGCTGCCGGGACGGCGGTCGATTGAAGGTGGCGACCTGGGCGACGTAGCGGCCGTCCGCGCTCAGCGACGGCTGGCTGCAGCTGAGGCCCGGGCAGTTGATGCCGATCGTGCTTCCCGAGCTCACCTGGGACAGGAAGGACTTCGTGTCTCTTTGCAACAGCCCCCAAAAGGCGACGTATTGCCCGTCACCGCTGATCACCGGGCCCTGATTCGTCGGAGTGATGCTGCTCATCAGCGCGGTCTGGCTCGTCCGCTGGTCGCGGACGAACACCCTTTCCCATGTCACCGGGTTGGCAGGGGTGAGATTCTTCGCCAACGACGAGAAGGCGATACGCCGACCGTCGGTCGTGATCGTGGCCCCGGCGGAGTCGCCGTCGCCCTGGGTGCCGTCGGTCGCGACACTGATCCGCTCGACCCCGGCTCCGCTGTCGCTCGCGACGCCCGGCACGGTCATGGGCTCAGCCGAAGCGGCTCCGGGCAGCACAATCGTGACCGCGCAGACCACGACCGTGGCGCTTAAGACGGCCCGCACGCGTCTGGTGGCGCCCCGATTCGCGTTTCCCCTCATTTTTCCCCTAAGGCAGGACACGGCCCTTCTCCCCGGCTCCCCACCGGAGGGCCACAAGCATGCAACCGCGATGGCGCTGTGGGGTCAATGCGCCGCATGACTATCGAGAGGCACGGTTCGGGCTCCGAGCAGGAACGGACCAGGAAACCGGTGTTGCTGTCAGGATTTTTGACAGGCCGCAGGGCTGGCCCTTTCAGCTTTCCCTTCGAGGGCACCCGCCGTGACCGAGGTCGCGGTAGGCGCCTTCGACGCGTTCTTCAGGGCGTGGGTGCGGTGAGGTACCGCTGGACCGTGGGTCCGAGCCAGTCCACGATCTCCTCGCGGCCGAGCGCCACGCTCGCCGGGAACCGCAGCACATAGCGCGTCAGCGCGAGTCCCAGCACGGCCGAGGCGCACAGTGCCGCCCGCGACGGTGCCTGTTCCGGTTCGGGGCCCACCCGGCGGGCCAGCGGGATCAGCTGATCGCGCAGCACGCTCTGCATGCGATCGGCGGCGGCCGGGTCGGTGGCGCCGACCCGCATCAGCGCGGTGAGCTCCCCGTTCTCCTCCCACAAGGTGAGGAAGTGGCTCACCAGCGTACGGCCGATCGCCTCTCGTGGTTCGAGGGACAGGCCGGGCAGCCCGGGGTCGATCGCGACGGCCGCCGCGAACAGGTCGGCCTTGCTGCCGTAGTAACGCATCACCATCGACGGGTCGATCTTCGCGTCGCGTGCGATGGCCCGGATGGTCGCCTTCTCGTAGCCGTCCGCCGCGAACCGCTCGCGGGCCGCGGCGAGGATCGTGGCGCGGGTGGCGTCGGAACGCCGTGCGACCCGATGGTTCTCCGGAACGTCCGTCATGCCAACAAGTGTAGGCCAACACGTGTTGACAGTCCAGGGGACCGATAGCGAGAGGAAGTACCGAAGATGGCCAAGCTGCGGAGCCTGGACCCGAATACGGCGATGTTCGCGCATCCTGCTGGTGACGGGCCACCGCCGGGTGCTGGGCTGAGTACTGCTGGTGGAGGCCCTCGCCGCGTACGGCGACATGACCACCGTGCTGGCCCACCACGGCTCCGTGGCCACCGCGCTCGGCATCCACGGCCCGACCGCGACGCTGATGGTGGTCAACGGCCTGCTGATGATGCACGAGACCCGCAAGGTCGCGGCCGCTCCGGCGACGCCCGCCACGCAGCCCGCCTGACCCCATCGGTCCAAGGTGGCCCGGACCCCGGCCGGGGCACCTTGGCGCGTGCCGGTATTCGCGTGTCAGCGCCCGCCGGGAAAAGCCAGGCAGACGATCTTCTTCCGGTGAGCGACGACCTGCCGACTGAGGCGGCCGGCTGCACCGCAGCGGCCACGGCCACCTGGACTGGCCGGTAACGAGGCGTCCCCCTTTGCGGTTCTTACGGCTTGTACGCGGTGGTGAGGAAGTCCAGGACGAGGGGGCTGGCGTGGGTGCGGAACTCCTCGAAGTAGGCGTGCCGGGCTTCGGGGATCAGATGGAGTCGGGCGTTGGGGATGCGGTCGGTGAGCAGGGGTGCGTTGGCGGTGGGGTTGAGCAGGTCGTCGCTTCCGTGGACGACCAGGATGGGTGCGCTGATGTCCGGCAGGATGTCCCAGGCGTCGTGCCGGTCGCGTTGCCCCGTTCGACGCTGTGCGGGCCGCCGGGTGAGGTGCAGCCGAGAACCAGGGCGCCAACCCGGTGGGGGTGGCGGGCCGCGAACTGCTGGGCCACCCGTCCGCCCATGGACGCGCCGTAGACGTCGGCCCGGTCGATGTGGAGTTCGTCGAGGACGGCGATGACGTCCTGGGCGAACAGTTCGGTGCTGTCGGGCTTGTCGCTGTCGCCGGTGCCGCGGTAGTCGAGCGTGAGGGTACTGCGAGCGGGATGGAAGTCGGCACGAATCGCGTCCCACCAGTGGTGGTTGTTGGCCTGGCCCGCCAGCAGGACCAACGGCGTCCCCTGGCCCTGGAGCTGACTGGGCGGTGAAACCGGGACGACCGTCTTGGTGTGCTCCGTCGCCACCAGCCTGCAGGGCAACCTCATGGCTGCCGCTGTACATGGGCGGCAGATGCCCACGCGGTCGGTTGCTGAAAGAAGTACCGGCCCGGCCTTCAGACACCCGCTGCCACCGCGGCGCCCAGCCCAAGCAGGACGACGCCGGTCGTCACACTGAGCCCCCGCAGGACGGTCGGCCGCGACACCAAGGCGCGCCCTCGGCCGACGGCCCAGGTGAGCAATAGGTACCAAGAGGCACTGACGAGCGCCCACAGAGCTCCCAGGGCGACGGTCGACAGGAACACCGGGCCCTTCGCCGTCACGAATTGGGGCAGCACCGAGACGGCGAACACGCCGGCCTTCGGGTTGCCGAGGTTGGTACTCAGGCCGGTGAGGTATCCGCCCGCGAAGCCGGTGCGGAGCCCGCCCTCGCGGGGCGGACGGGTGGAGACGGTGGCGTGCGCGGTCCGCAGCGTGTTCGCCCCGAGGATCATCAGCACGATGCCGCCTGCGATCCGGAGTCCCGCGTACGCGCGCGGGCTGGCCAGCAGGACAGCGGACAGCCCGGCCGCGGCGGCCGTGGACCACAGCAGGAAGCCGGTGGCGTTGCCCACGAGCGTGCCTCGGACTGTGCGTTGCCCGCCTTCCAGAACCTGCCGGATCATCATGGCTGTACTCGCGCCTGGCAGCATCGCCAGCAGCAATGTGGTGGCGACGAAAACGGGCACATGCGTAGGCATGGGGAAAGAACCCTTCCAGGGGTCGCGGTCGATGGGTGCACCACCAGGCTTCCTCCCCCGTACTCGTAAGAGAAGTTAAAAGAGAAGGGAGCAGCGTTAGGATTAGTGAATGGTGGTGGACCCGGGACAGCTCCGGCTTCTCGCGTTGATCGAGCGGCACGGCTCCTTGACGGCGGCGGCTCATGCCCTCCAGCTCACGCCCGCGGCGGTCACACAGCAGGTGGTCAAGGCCGAGCGCGACTGGCAGGTGCCCCTGGTCATCCGTGGTCCTCGCGGAGCAACGCTCACCGCCGCCGGTACGCTGCTCGCCTCCCACGGCCGAACCGTGGAGGAGGCGTCGGACAAGGCCGAGGCGCAACTGGCCGCACTGCTCGGTCACCTCTCCCTACGGCTGCGGATCGGAACGTTCCAGGCGGCTGCCCTGCACCTGCTGCCACCCGCCCTGACGGCCCTGCGGCACCGCCATCCGGACGCTGACGTCTCCGTCGTGGACGTGGTGTCCGGACGCGGAGCGGACGAGATCAGCGCAGGGCGCCTGGACCTCGCCATCGTCGCGTCCTGGGGCACACCGCTCGCGCCGCCCCCGCACCTACGCGCCCACCCGCTCCTGCTGGACCCGATGGTCGTGGTTCTCCCCGACGACCACCCACTGGCCACCAGGCAGCCCGCGGACACCGAACTGCGCCTGAAACAACTGCGCGACGAATCGTGGGTTTCCATCCTGGCCGGCCACGCCGCCCGCGAACAGTTCCACGACGCTGCCCGCGAGGCCGGCTTCACTCCCACCGTGCGATTCGAGACCGAGTCCTACGACGTCGTCCAGGCCCTCGTCGGCACAGGCAGCGCTGTGGCTCTGGTGTCGCGCCTGGCCCTGACCCATGCGCCCGGCACCACCCATCGCGAACTGGCCCACCCCAGGCCCTACCGCCAGCTCTACGCCCTGACCAGAACCGACGCCAGCCTCACACCACTCGCAGACATGCTGATCGACCTCCTACGTGATGTCGCCCGCGACATCACCGCCACCTGGGAGGCTCCCCCGCAAGAAGAACAACGCTCATCGGACTCACCGCACGGAACCTGAAAAGCCCCCGGTCCTGAAGCGACACCGCCTGGTCGATGGGGGGCCCGCCCCCCCCGCCCCCCCCCCGCCTGGGCACCCCCCCGCGGCGGCAACACGGCGGTCAGGAGAAAGAGG
>NZ_JBHWES010000001.1:352165-571276 GCF_042734105.1 Streptomyces sp. NPDC059679
AAAACGCAAATTCTCAACCCCCCCACTACACAAAAAACCCCCCGGGCCGACACCCCCCCCGGCGTGGCGGGGGGGCGCCCCCCCCGCCCCCCCCCCCCTCGACGTCGGCAGCCGGCCTCGGCGTCACCAGGGCGGACTGGAGAAGGTGCAGCGCGAGCATGCTGACCTCCTGGGACCGGGGCTCCTTCGGCCCAGCTCCTCGATCGCCCGGTACGTCGGATACGCCGAACGGCGCTTCGCCAACATCCTGTCACAGAACCACCGTGTGTCCGGTCATCACTGTCAAACATGGTGTGAGTCAGGAGTGCACGGACCCGGTTCACCCATGGCGAATCCATGGAGGCGCGACATCATGACAAATATGGGCCCAGTGGGCGAAACCAACAAGCAGCCACGGTCCGAGGCGTGGAAGACGCGCATCGTCACTCGGGGCCGGCCTTCGGACACGTGATCGAGGGCGCGGTGCGTTTCGAGCTCGAGGGCGAGCCGGAACGCGTGGTCAACGCCGGAGAGACGTTCTGGGAGCCGGGTGGTGGCTGGTCGACGAGGAGGAACTGAGCCGACGGGCCCATCTGCGTGCCCCGCGTCCCGTGGACTGACCTGGCCCTCCTCGTCCGACAGGCCCAGCCATCACGCCGACGGTCCGTCCCCTCGCCACGGGTTGAGGCGGCGAGGGGACGGACCGTACGGGTCAGATCGGGACGGTGGCGGTGGCCGGTCAGCCGAACTGGCCGGGCTGGTAGCCCCCGGCGGGCTGCTGGTTGATGACGTTGATGCGGTTGTAGGCGTTGATGACGGCGATGAGGGAAATCAGCGCGACAAGCTGCTCCTCGTCGTAGTGCTTGGCAGCGTTGGCCCACGCCTCGTCCGTGACACCACCGGCCGCGTCGGCGATACGGGTGCCCTGCTCCGCCAACTCCAGTGCGGCGCGCTCGGCGTCGGTGAAGACCGTGGCCTCGCGCCAGGCCGCGATCAGGTTGAGGCGCAGCGAGGTTTCCCCGGCGAGGGCGGCCTCTTTGGTGTGCATGTCGGTGCAGAAGCCGCAGCCGTTGATCTGGCTTGCGCGGATCTTCACCAGCTCCTGCGTGGCGGCCGGCAACGTCGAGTCCGACACCGCCTTGCCGGCCGAATTGATGTGCTTCAGCACCTTGCCCGCGAGGGGATTGCCGAAGTAGTTGAGACGCGATTCCATGGTGATCTCCTAACCATGTTGCGGATACACACTTACTGACCGGGCACCCCGGCAAAGTGCGACAGGGTTGGCGCGTGACGTGCGTCTCACCAAGGCACCGCTCCGGGTTTGTGGAGGCTGCGGACCAGATGTCACACAAGGCGTGACTAGCCGGTCAACTAGTCATCCGTAACCCAACGTCGACGGAGCCCTGCTGTGACTGACCCGACCCAGCCGCCCAATCTGTCCACCGAGAAGGACTTCGCCGGGACATCCTTCTCACCCATCTACACAACGACGGTCACCGTCAGCGGTGGGACAGCAAGTCATGGGCGGGCCTCGGGGAGGGCGCGATCGGACGACGGGGTCCTGGACCTCAGTCTGCGTATGCCCGCCGAACTGGGGGGAGACGGCCAGGGGACGAATCCGGAGCAGTTGTTCGCCGCCGGTTTCGCGGCCTGCTTCCACGGAGCGCTGAGCCTGGTGGCACGGCAGGCCGCGCTCGACCCCTCCACCATCTCCGTAGAGGCGACCGTGGCCTTTGGGCGGGACCCGGAAGACGGCGGCTATCTGCTGCGTGTCGATCTGGTCGCCTCGTGGCCGGGCATCGATCCGGAGATCGCCGCTCCTCTGCTGGAGCAGGCCGACTCGCTGTGCCCCTACGCCAGGATGGCCTGGCGGGGAACGCCGACCACCATCACTCTGGCTTCCTAGGCTTTCGTCCGTGCAGCCGCCATGTGCTGTTGTCCGGCAGCGCGTGGCGGCGCCTCACCGGTCCGGATCACAGCCGTATCGATTCACAGCGGGAACCACAGGTCGGCGTCGGCGGCCTCTTCTTTGCGGATGGCGAAGACGGCGATGTCGTTCTTCCGCGGACTCTGTGGTGGCAATGCGGCGATGGCGGGGTGATCACCCGTGGCGAACGGCTCGCTCCGGCTCCCGGTGGGCGACTCGAAGTACTCGGCGTTGATGGCCTTGTACTGTGCCCACTGTTGCGGGAGGTCGTCTTCGTAGAAGATCGCTTCTACGGGGCAGACCGGCTCGCAGGCATGGCAGTCCACGCACTCGGCAGGGTTGATGTAGAGCGTGCGATTGCCTTCGTAGATGCAGTCCACGGGGCATTCGATGACGCACGCTCTGTCCTTGACATCAATGCAGGGCTGCCCGATGACATACGTCACCCCATCCTCCTTCGTCTCGGCGAGAACCGACTGGTGAGCGTGGCGCGACAGGTGTTCTCTGGGAATATGACCAGGAACCCCTCGATGGTGTGACAGCGGCGCAGGCCCCCCAGGTGGTCGGGCCCCCGGTTGTCACAAGACGAGGGGCGACTCGGTCTGATGGATGACTCTCACCATGGCTCGCAGCTGCGACATCCGAGATGAGGAACATCGTGTCCCCCGAGAATACTTACGTGATCGTCGGAGGCGGTCTGGCCGCGGGCAAGGCGGCGGAGGCGCTCCGGGAGCACGGCCACAGCGGCCGACTCATCGTCGTCGGTGACGAGCGGGAGCAGCCGTACGTCCGGCCACCGCTGTCCAAGGGCTATCTGCTGGGGAAGGAAGAGCGCGATTCGATCTTCGTACACCCCGCGGACTGGTACGCGGAGCACGCTGTCGAACTGCGCCTGGGCACCAGCGCGCGGGCGATCGACGCACGGGCCCAGCAGGTGGAGCTGGACAACGGGGACCGGGTGTCCTACGCCAAGCTGCTCCTGGCCACCGGTTCGTCTCCGCGTCGCCTGTCCATCCCCGGGGCGGACCTCGACAACGTTCTGTATCTGCGCCGGGTGGGGGACAGCGAACGGCTCAAGTCCGCCTTTGTCGAGGGGGCGAAGATCGTCGTCATCGGCGGCGGATGGATAGGGCTCGAGACCGCCGCGGCGGCCCGGATGGCCGGGGCGGAGGTGACGGTGCTCGAACACTCGGAGCTCCCCCTGCTGAAGGTGCTCGGACGCGAGGCCGCCGAAGTGTTCGCCGGCCTGCACACCGACCATGGCGTCGTGCTGCGCCCCAACGCGCAGGTGGAATCCCTCACCGGAACGCAGAGCCGGGTGGACGGGGTCCGGCTCGCCGATGGCACCCACCTCGCCGCGGACGCGGTGGTCGTGGGCATCGGCATCGCGCCCAACGTCCAACTGGCTCAGGAGGCGGGCCTGGACGTGCGCAACGGCATCGTCACCGATGAACATCTGCGGACCTCGGTGGCCGGGATCTACGCTGCGGGCGATGTCGCCAACGCCTACCACCCGCTGCTCGGCCGCCATCTGCGTGTGGAGCACTGGGCCAACGCACTGCACCAGCCGCGCACAGCGGCGCTGAGCATGCTCGGCAAGGACGCTGTGTACGACAGGCTGCCGTACTTCTACACGGACCAGTACGACCTGGGCATGGAGTACACGGGTTACACGGAACCCGGCGGCTATGACCGCGTCGTCTTCCGTGGCGAGCCGGCCGAGCGGCGGTTCATCGCCTTCTGGATGTCGGGGAACCGCGTACTGGCGGGGATGAGCGTCAACATATGGGACGTCATCGATCCGATCCGGTCCCTCATCACCTCCGGGGCCGACGTCGATGACGCGCTCCTCGCCGACCCGGACGTCCCGCTGGACCGCGTCGGATGACAACGTGTGAGTGTCACAGATACCCGAACCACTTGGTCGTAGTGGATGACAACCCCCGCGATCGGAGTAGACAGTGGCTGTGATTGAACGACGTCTTGCCACCACCGTGCTGGTGATCGGTACAGGAGGGGCGGGACTGCGAGCGGCGATCGAACTGGCCGAGTCCGGTGTCGACGTCCTCGCCGTCGGCAAACGCCCCAAGGAGGATGCCCATACGGCACTCGCCGCCGGAGGAATCAACGCGGCCCTGGCCACGATGGACCCCGAGGACAGCTGGCAGCAGCACGCCGCCGACACCCTCAAGGAGAGCTATCTGCTCGCCGACCCCCGCACCACCCAGATCGTCACCCAGGGCGCGGCCCGGGGCATCGACGACCTGGAGCGGTACGGCATGGCCTTCGCCAGGGAAGGGGACGGCCGGATCTCCCAGCGCTTCTTCGGTGCGCACAAGTTCCGGCGCACCGCCTTCGCCGGTGACTACACCGGTCTGGAGATCCAGCGCACGCTCATCAGACGCGCGGAGCAGCTCGATATCCCGGCGCTCGACGGCGTCTACATCACTCGGCTCCTGGTGCAGGACGGTGCCGTCTTCGGCGCTTACGGCTTCGACCTGACCCATGGGACGCGGTATCTCATCCATGCCGACGCCGTCATTCTCGCGGCGGGTGGCCACACCCGCATCTGGCGGCGTACGTCCTCACGACGTGACGAGAACACCGGTGACTCGTTCCGTCTGGCCGTGGAGGCCGGAGCCCGTCTGCGCGACCCTGAGCTGGTTCAGTTCCATCCCTCCGGGATCATCGAGCCGGAGAACGCGGCAGGCACCCTGGTCAGCGAGGCCGCGCGCGGTGAGGGCGGTGTCCTGCGCAACGCGCTCGGGGAGCGGTTCATGACCCGCTACGACCCCGAGCGCATGGAGCTGTCCACCCGCGACCGGGTGGCCCTCGCCTCGTACACGGAGATCAAGGAGGGGCGCGGGACCCCCAACGGGGCGGTGTGGCTCGATGTCTCTCATCTGCCACGGCAGACGATCATGACGCGGCTCCCCCGCGTCTACCAGACCCTTCTGGACCTGCAGATGCTGGACATCACCCGCGAGCCCATCGAGATCGCGCCCACCGCGCACTACTCGATGGGCGGGGTCTGGGTACGGCCCGAGGACCACAGCACGGACGTCCGCGGCCTGTACGCGATCGGTGAGGCGTCGAGCGGACTGCACGGCGCCAATCGCCTCGGTGGCAACAGCCTCATCGAGTTGCTGGTCTTCGGCCGGATCACGGGCCAGGCCGCCGCCGCCTATTCGGAGGCGCTGACCGCGCAGCCGCGGTCGGCGTCGGCGGTGGCCCGGGCCCGTGCCGAGATCGACGATCTGCTCGCGGCGGACGGGCCGGAGAACGTCCGGGCCCTGCAGCGCGCCATCCGTAACACCATGACCGAGCATGCCGGGGTCGTACGCGACGAAGAGGGGCTGCGCGCCGGGCTGGCGGAGCTCACCGCGATCGAGAAGAGGATGGAAGACGTCGGCGTCCACCCCGATATCGCCGGCTATCAGGATCTCGCGCACGCCTTCGATCTCAAGTCGGCCGCCCTGGCGGCCCGGGCCACGCTCGAAGCGGCGCTTGAGCGCCGTGAGACCCGCGGCTGCCACAACCGCAGCGACTACCCGACCCTCGACCCCGCTCTGCAGGTCAACCTTGTCTGGTCCCCGACGACGGGTGTCACCCACGAAAGCATTCCGCCCATCCCGGACGAGATCTCCGCACTGATGGAGGATGTCTCGACCGAAGGAAAGCTCGTCGAGTGATGTCCGCTCGCTGACATCTGTGGAATCTCCGCGGCCGCCTGTCACACATGGCGCGGCTGTCCGGTCTCTCCAGTGAAGGCGAAATCAGCCGGTGCCGGTGAACAGTGCATCGCAGCATGCGCGCGCTGCGCACGTATGACAACATCCGAAAGGTTTCCATGATGAAGGTTGTAGTGATCGGTGGTACCGGGCTCATCGGCTCGAAGCTGGTCGGCAAGCTCAACGAGCACGGGCACGAGGCGGTCGCGGCCGCGCCCAACACCGGCGTCAACACGCTGACGGGCGAGGGCCTGGCCGAGGTCCTGGAGGGCGCGTCGGTCGTGGTCGACGTGTCCAACTCCCCCTCGTTCGAGGACGAGGCCGTGATGGACTTCTTCCGCACCTCGACCACCAACCTGCTGAAGGCGGAGGCCGAGGCCGGTGTGACACACCATGTGGCGCTGTCCGTGGTCGGCACCGAACGGCTGCAGGGGAGCGGGTACTTCCGCGCCAAGCAGGCCCAGGAGGAGCTGATCAAGGACTCGGGCATCCCGTACTCCATCGTCCACGCCACCCAGTTCTTCGAGTTCATGAAGGGCATCGCGGCCTCGGCCACCGAGGGTGACACCGTGCGGCTGGCTCCCATCAAGATCCAGCCCATCTACTCCGACGACGTGGCCGCCACCGTCGGCCGCACCGCGGTCGGCACCCCCGTCAACGGCGTGGTGGAGGCCGCCGGGCCCGACCAGTTCCAGCTGGACGAGCTCATCCGCAAGGGCCTTGCCGCCAAGAACGACCCCCGTACGGTCGTCACGGACCCGCACGCCCTGTACTTCGGTACCGAACTGCAGGAGACCACGCTCCTGCCCGGTCCTGACGCACACATCGCCGGGACCCGGTTCGCCGACTGGCTCACGCAGCAGCAGTAAGTCATGTCGGTGGCTGTCTCGCCCCCCGCGCCGTTCCGCACAGTGGGAACGGCGCGGGGGTGACGTCACCGCGCATGCGGTCACTCCGTACGTGGACCGTCAACGCCTACATTCTGACCCTCGCGGCCCTGATCCTGCTGGGCGGATCCCTCGGAGACCGCTTCGGACGACGCCGGGTCTTCGTCCTGGGTGTCATATGGTTCGCCGTGGCCTCGCTCCTGTGCGGCCTCGCTCCCAACATGGGCAGCCACCGCGCATCAGGCAGCCGCGGCCGGCCCCGAAACCGAGGCGATACCGCGGGGACACCGCACTCCGGCCTCCCGCCAATTCACCACCATCAACCTGGTCACCCTCTCTGCCTGTACGCGAGTCTGGGCGCCATGTCGCCGACCACCGTACTCATGCGATGCCGGCGCCTATGACCAGCAGGGCAGGGAGGACATCGCCGACATACGACGCGTCGAGGCCGACCCGGAGCAAGCGGGATCAACAACGCGGCCGCGCGGCGATTCTGGGAATCGGAGCGCTGTTGGCCTTCGTCACGGTGCGAGGCGCGGCCCCGGACCGTCATCGGCCTCAATGCCGGAGGCATGGGTGGTTGACGACACCGCCCCTTGAGCCACGGTCCAATCACCGCCTCTGGCGATGAGTGACACAAGTCCGCTATCACGTTTTGTACCGACCAAGACCCACCATGAGGAGCAGAGACCGTGCCGGAGTCGAACTCTACGCAGCTGCGGCCCATGCCCACGGACTGGCAGCGTGCCCTCGCCGTGGTGGCCCACCCTGATGACCTCGAATATGGGTGCTCGGCCGCCATGGCTTCCTGGATCGACGAGGGCCGTGAGATCGCTTATGTCCTCGCCACGCGTGGCGAAGCAGGCATCGACACCGTTGCACCGGCCGAGTGCGGACCGTTGCGGGAGCGCGAGCAGCGGGCCAGTGCCGCCGCCGTTGGCGTGTCCGTGGTGGAGTTTCTCGACCACCGGGACGGCACGATCGAGTACGGCGTCTCCCTGCGCCGCGACATTGCCGCTGCCGTTCGTCGCCACCGGCCCGAGCTGGTGATCACCCTCAACCATCACACCACATGGGACGGTGGTGTCTGGAACACCCCGGACCACGTGGCCGTGGGGCACGCCACGCTCGACGCGGTGGCGGACGCCGGCAACCGCTGGATCTTTCCGGAGCTGATCGAGCAGGGCTTGCAACCATGGAACGGCGTCCGCTGGGTCGCTGTCGCCAACTCCAAAAACCCCACCCACGCCGTGCCGGCCGCCCCCGGCCTGGAGCGGGCGGTGCGCTCGCTGCTCGAGCACCGCGCCTACATCGAGGCGTTGACCGACGAGGATCCCGAGACGTATGTGCGCCGTTTTCTGACCGACAACACCCGCGAGCTGAGCGCCCGGTTCGGCGGACAACCAGCCGTAGTCTTCGAGCTGTTCAACCGGTGACCGTCGGCGAGCCTCAACGCCGCTTGCCGGGTGTCAGCGCCTGCCGGCTCGGGCCAGCGCGTCCTCGGCCTGGGCGGCCAGGGTGCCGACCAGATCGGCCGCGGACGGCAGGTCGTTGATGAGGTCGATGGCCTGGCTGGCCCACTGCGGCAGTGCGGGGATCTCGCCTTGGGCCACGGCGTCTTCGTATGCCTGCTGGGCATGAGGGTCAGTTGCGAGTTCGTCCTCCCGGCCCCGCCATTCGTCGAGGAAGGGGTGGCCAAGGGTGCGTGCGGTGTACCGCGCCGGCCACCGCGAGGCGCGGGCGATGTCCAGCACCCTGTTGCGCTCGGTGTCCTCCCCGCGTCCCTCGACGATCGCCCTGGCCGTCGCGGGGGCGACCAGGGCCTCGGTCGTGGCTTGGAAGCGGGTGCCGAGCAGGGCGCCCGTGGCCCCCAGCGCCAGGGCCGCCGCCACCCCTCGGCCATCGGCGATCCCGCCGGCCGCCAACACCGGCACCGGCGCCGCGAGATCCACCACGAGGGGTACGAACGGCAGTGTGGACCGTCCGTGCCGGGCTCCATGCCCACCGGCTTCGGTGCCCTGCGCCACGATCACATCGGCACCCAGATCCACCGCCCTGCGGGCCTCCTCCACACCGGTGACCTGGACGATCAGCGCCGCGCCCGCGCTGCGGACACGCTCCACGAACGGGCTGGGGTCGCCGAAGGACAGCATCACCGCCGTCGGGTTGTGCTCCAGCGTCCGCGCGATCACACCGTCGTCAATGGCCCACGTCTGGAAGCCGATGCCCCAGGGTTTCCCCGCGCACTCATCGACCAGGACGGGCAGCTCGCGGGCCAGCCAGTCCTGATCCCCGTTCCCGCTGCCCAGCAGTCCGAGCCCGCCGCCGCGTGAAACCGCCGCCGTGAGAGCGCCACCGGCCGATCCGCCCATCGGGGCCAGGGCGATCGGATGCTCAACACCGAACAGTTCCGTAAACGCCGTCGACAGTCCCATATCCGCGCTCCTCACCCTTCGGCCGTACTGGTCGAAGCGAAGTCAATACGAATACCGCGAGCGCGAGGTTCCTGTCGCCCGGTATCGCCCCTCTGCCTCTCAGTGGAACTGTCCGGCCTGGTAGTTGCCGGCGGGCTGCTGGGTGATGATGTTGAGCCGGTTCACCGAGTTCATGAAGGAGACCAGGATGACCAGGGCAGTGAGCTGTTCCTGGTCGTAGTGGGCGGTGGCCCGCGCCCATGTCTCATCGCTGACCCCGTGGGCCGCGTCCGCGACACGGGTTCCTTCCTCCGCCAGTGCCAGTGCGGCACGTTCGGCCTCGGTGAAGACGGTGGCTTCCCGCCACGCCGCGACCAGGTTGAGCCGTACCGGGGTCTCGCCGGCGGCGGTGGCTTCCTTGGTGTGCATGTCGATGCAGACGGCGCAGCCGTTGATCTGGCTCACCCGCAGGGCCACCAGTTCCTGCGTCGCGGCGGGCAGTGGCATGTCCTTGAGCTCCTTGCCCGCCGACATGAAGTACTTGAGGGCCTTCCCCGCGGCCGGGATGGTGAAGTAGTTCAGTCGCGCGTCCATGATGTGCTCTCCTCGGTGATCGTCAGCGGCTTACACCCCCTGAGACGAGGCAGCCCGGCCCGCTGTGACACGCACGGATGTGACCTGGATCTCGACGATCGGCCCTCGGCACCGCGATCGCATATCACCGTCGATGGCCGCTGGTGATCTCCCTGTACTCCTGGACGGTGGGCTTGGGAATCTGCGACCGCTCCCCGTACAAACCCCGGCTGAGCCTGGCCCGCAACCGCCGAGTGCGGCTGGTGCTGCTCTCCGGGCCTCCCTGGACACCCGGGGCACCGGACTCGATGGGCCGGTACTGCTCATGCGCTGTCAGGACGTGCAGTCGCTCCCGGCTCAGTGGCTCGTGCACCTCGACGAACTCGCCGTGCGGCAAGCGCTTGATGATGCCGGTCTCACGTCCGTGCAGCACCTTGTCCCGGTCGCGGCGCTGAAGGCCGAGGGCCCACCGCTTCGTCACCGAATAGACGACGGTGGGTACGAGGAAGAGTCCGATGCGAACCGCCCACGTCACGGAATTGACCGAGACGTCGAACTGGGTCGCGATGATGTCGTTCCCTGCGCCGATCAGCGCCACCAGATAGACACTGATCCATGCTGCGCCGAGCGCCGTGCGCACTGGCCGGTTGCGTGGTCTGTCGAGGAGATGGTGTTCACGGTCGTCATCGGTGGCCCATGCCTCGACAAACGGGTATGCGCCCATGACGAGAAACAGACCGACGCCCGCCGACAGCGGGATCAGGTTGTCAAGGGCCAGGGTATGGCCCCAGATACTGATCTCCCAGCCGGGCATGACCCGTATCAGCCCATCTGCTACGCCCATGTACCAGTCCGGCTGTGATCCCGCCGAAACCTGATCGGGGCGGAAGGGGCCGTACTCCCAGACGGGGTTGATCTGTGCGATCGAGGCGATCATGAAGATTACCCCGGTGACCAGGAGAAAATACCCTGCCGCTTTTACCGCGTGCACCCGGAGCGGCATGCCGATGACGTTCCTGTTGGTGCGCCCGGACCCCGGGTACTGGGTGTGCTTGTGGCGGAACACAAGGATCAGATGGGCGACGCTCAGTCCCACCATGAGGCCGGGGATCACCAGGACATGGATGGTGTTGAAGCGTGCCACCAGGTCGTTCCCGGGGAACTCACCCCCGAAGAGGAACATCGACAGATAGGTGCCGACGATCGGCACGGAAAGGAGTGTTCCGTTCACGACCACCAGCCCGGTCCCGGACAGCAGATCGCCCGGGAGGTCGTATCCCGTCAAACCGGCGAACATGGCCAGGATCAGCAGCAGAAAGCCGAACACCCAGTTGAGCTCGCGCGGCCTGCGAAACGCGCCCGTGAAGAACACGCGCATCATATGCACGAATATCCCGGCGACGAATATCAGCGCCGCCCAGTGATGGGCCTGCCGGATCAGCAGGCCGCCGCGCACATCGAAGGAGATGTGCATGGTCGAATCAAATGCTTCCGACACCATCTGGCCCCGCAGGGGCAGGTAGCTGCCACGGTATTCCACCTGGTTCATCGTCGGGTGGAAGTACAGGCTCAGATAGATGCCTGTGGCGATAACGATGAGAAAACTGTAGAGACAGATCTCCCCCAGCATGAAGGACCAGTGGTCCGGGAATGCCTTTCGCATACCGGTTCTGGTGAGATTGTGAACACCCAGCCGCCCGCGGGTCCATTCGGCGACCTTTTCCCCTCTGCGCCCTCGCTGCGATTCGGTTGACCGGCCCGCGTTGGCCATTCTTCTACCACCATTCGTGATGCGTCGCGATGACCACCACATCGAGCTTGTCGACCGGCGTGGCTGCCTTCCACTCGCCCCACGCGCCTCGATTCGGTGGCTGCTACATAAGACCGAGTAGCCGGCGCATATGTGACATGGCTACGGAAGGCACCGCCTGTGCCATGTCACAAGATCCATGCCTGCCCTGTCACATGGATTGAGGCGAGGGAGGATGCCGTATGGACCATGCCGGTGATGCAGTGCCCATCGCGGAGCTGCTTGATGAGCGCCGATATCTCCTGGATGTCGCTTATTGGATGCTGGGCAGCGGCGGCGCGGCGGAGAGTGTCATTGATGAGACCTACCGTCGGTGGTACGGGCTGTCGGACTCGGCGCGTGCGCGGATCGCGGTGCCCCGTTCCTGGCTTGCCAAGATCGCGGGTGGTATCTGCCTGGGCCGCCTGGCGCTGCCGGATCGCGGTGACGACACGGACCAGGGTGAGGGGGGCGGCCCGTATACGGGAGACGCCGATGGCGCACGGGCGAGCGCGGAGCTGGAACAGGAGCTCAGCGGGGTTCTGCTGAATGCTCTGGATTCTCTGTCGCCGGCGGAGCGTGCGGCGTTCGTGCTCAACGATGTGTTCGGGATGACGCCCGATACGGTCGCCGACATCGTGGGGCGTACGGGGCCGGAGTGTGTCGAGCTCGCCGATCGTGCGCGTCGCCGTCTGCGGGCACGGCGGTCGCGTCCCACGACGCCGGAGCAGCATGACACGGTCGCCCGTGCCGTCCGGCAGGCCTGTGTGACCGAGGACGCCGGGCTGCTGGCGTCCTTGCTATGGCCCGATGCCACGGCGTTCTTCGACGGCGGTGGCAAGGTCCGTGCGCTGGCCCGACCCGTGCACGGCGGCGAACAGGTCGCATACAGCCTGATGACACTGCTGGTCCGGCGCCCGCGCACCACCCTGACCGCCCAGTCCGTCAATGGCCGGACGGGTCTGGTGGCACGCTACGACGACCAGGTGGCCGCGGTCATCAGCCTCGACATCGCCGACCACCGCGTGGCACAGGTCTGGGTCGTACTCAACCCCGACAAACTCCGCTCCTGGAACCAACCCTCCAGCGCACACCAGAGGCCGTCACAGGCATAGCGACGGCCTCTGGCCCGGGCTCACGACAGGGAGCCGGGTGGCGATACGGAGCGAGAGCGTGAATCGAGGAACGCGGCGATTTTGCTCGGGTTGAACAGCCACATCACCTTGTAGATGCCCTCCCGCGAGGCGGCCACCGTCAGAAACGTCTTGGGCTCGCCCTCGCGGTAGATCATCACTCCCGAACGCCCGTTGGCATGGACGGACCGGAGATCCAAGCCACGCCAGAATCGCGGATACGCAGTCGCCAGGTTCGCCACCCGCGCACAGCCCAGAACGGGTATGCGCGCAGCGCCCCGCATCCCGTTGCCGTCGGACAGGCTGACGGCATCCGGGGTGAGGAGGGCTTCCAGCGAGCCGATATCGCCCCTCTGAGCTGCGCCGACGAAGGCGTCCAGGAGGCGTCGGTGTTCCTCCGCGTCCACGCTCTCCCGCTGTTCCGCGCCCAGGTGCTTACGGGCACGGCTTACGATCTTCCGCACATTGACGACGCTGAGCTGAAGCATGTCGGCGATCTCGGGATAGCTGTAATCAAACGCCTCACGCAGTACATACGCCGCGCGCTCCGCGGGGCTCAGCTTCTCCAGCACCAGCAGCAGAGCCAGCTCCAGCGCCTCCGCCCGCTGCGCGCCCACCTCCGGGTCCGAACTCGTATCAATGGGCTCGGGCAGCCATGGCCCGATGTAGGTTTCCCGGCGCACACGGGCCGACTGGGCGACGTTGATGGCCAGCCGGGTCGTCACACTCGACAGAAAGGCCGCCGGGCTGACCACCGTGGAGCGGTCGGTCTTCTGCCAGCGCAGCCACACCTCCTGGACCACGTCCTCAGCCTCGACCGCGCTGCCGAGCACGCGGTAGGCGATACCGAAAAGACGTGGCCGGAGCCGCACAAAGACAGAAACAGCCTCGTCAAGGGCGTTCGTCGTGGTGCTGAGGGGGCTGTGGTCGGTGAAGGTCACGGCTTGCTCCAATCGCGTCTCCTGCATAGACCGAGGTCAACCCGGTCCTGTGACAGGACTGGGGCAGAAAGACGCGCGGACCGACGAAGACCGGAACGGCAGGACTCAGCCGAATACGGATTGTTATCTCATGCCCACACACCGTCATCGGTCGCCATGCGGGCCGTGGCCTGGGGTGAGCCGTGTGCCGATCGCTCATCACCGGAGAAAGCACCGTGTGACACTGTTGAGCGGACGCCGATCCGCTTGGGCCCGGCCCAACAATCAACACCTCACCATGAGATGGGAATGGCATGCACAACATAGCCCGTATGGGAGCCGTTGGGGCTTTATCTGTCGTTCTGTCCCTCCCCGCAGGGGTCGCGCACGCGACCCCGGGCGGTCCCGGGGTGACCGGCAAGGTCATCGCCCAGTCCACCGTGGGCGGGCGCGACTACATCCTGCGGGAAGTCACCATCCCGCCAGGTCAGGCGACCGGTTGGCACTTCCACGACGGCACACTGTACGCGTATGTCAAACAGGGCACCCTGAGCCACTTCGCTGCCACCTGCAAGTCCGACGGTGTGTACCCCCAGGGCCGTTTCCTCGAGGAACCCCCCGGTACCGACCACGTACACATCGGCCGGAACCTCGGTGCCACGGACGTCGTCCTGGAAGTTCTCTACGTGCTGCCCCACGGCGCCCCCTTCTCCCAGGACGCCGCCAACCCGGGCTGCGACTTCCAGTAGTCACCAGCCTTCGACATCCGCCGCACAGAAACGGAGGACAACCCAGTGCGAACGAGCGGCGTCCGCCACGACGCCGTGTGGGCGCTGCCGGCCGCGCCGGCCATCGGCACCGGGCTCTATCTCCCTCTGTCCATGGTCTACTTCCTCGCCGTCACCGACCTCCCGGGGCGGCGCGATGGCCCGGGGCGGCGCGATGGCCCGGGGCGGCGCGATGGCCCGGGGCGGCGCGATGGCCCGGGGCGGCCGGCTGCGGGCTGCCTGGTGCGTGGCCACCGCCCTGGGTGACACCCGGCCTGTTCGGCGTCCTGTACGGCGTAAACCGGGTGCTGCCGTGGGTGGTTGTGGCCTGCCTGGCGCTGACGGCGAGCGTGCCGATCCGGCCGCTGGAGCGGCGGCTGGCAAACGTGTCACATACGCATGGGGTATTCGGTCCTTCATAGCAGGGCGTGGCCGCAAGCAGAAGCGCCATTGCGTATCCAACACACGTAAAGGAATGGTAGGCATGTCGTACCCAGAGCAGGTGTATTCGGGAAACAGCGGCGAGATCAACGCCAACTTCCGGCCGGCGAACACCGCGCCGAATGTCGGCACAGCCGGCCGCGATGCCATTCACTATCTGGCGACCACTGCCACCACGCGAGGTGAATTCGGTCTCTACCGGGTCGAGATGAGCGCCAAGGCCGGTGGCCCCAAGACTCACTTCCACAAGTCCGTCTCGGAGTCCTTCTTCATCCTCGACGGCACCGTTCGCCTCTTCAACGGCGCGGAGTGGATCGACGGGCAAAAAGGCGACTTTCTGCATGTACCGCAGGGCGGGCTGCATGCCTTTCGCAACGACTCCGACGCACCGGCTGAAATGCTGCTGCTCTTCACTCCCGGCGCACCGCGTGAAGAGTATTTCGAGGGACTGTCGCAGCTCGCCGATGCCACGGACGAGGAGCGCGCCGAGTTCTTCGTGAGGCACGACTCGTACTTCGTGGAATAACCGGCACCGGCAGGCGCTCTAGCGGATACAACCGCGTCGGCCCGGTCCTCGGCAGGCTTCGTACGCCGCCGGGCCGGGCCGACACACGGCACTCAGGTCTGCCCCAGGATCACCGAGCCTTTGCCTCGGCAGGCTCGTCACTGCTACGGGGGTTGCCCCGGGATACGAAGGCTTCCCGGGGGCGCTGCACCGAGGCCAGCGAGACGATGTCCCGCCCGTAGAGGGCGGCGGTGAGCCAGACGGCGAGGACGCGGACCTTGCGTTCCCACGTCGGCACGGCGAGCACATGGTAGCCGCGGTGCATGAGCCAGGCCGGCAAGCCCTTGATGACGAGGCGCCGGTACTGGAAGATGCCCCGCCCCATACCCAGCGTGGCCACCACGCCCAGGCTGTGGTGGACGTAGTTCTTGGTCCTCCGCCCGTGCAACGTCGCCACGATGTTCTTCGCCAGGCGCTTGCCCTGCCGTACGGCGTGCTGGGCGTTGGGCACAGTATGTGCTCCCGGCCGTCCCACCGCGAGGTCCGGTACGGCGGCGTCGTCGCCCGCGGCCCATACGTCCGGCACCACCTCCGCGTCCGTACCCACGCGCAGGTCGGCCCGTACGACGAGCAGACCACGCTCATCGACCGGAAGGTCGGTGTGGTTGTGGACGATGGGGTTCGACGCGTTGCCGGCGGCCCAGACGATCAGGCCCGACTCGTACTCCTGCCCGTTGGAGAGCACGACATGGCCGTCCTCGGCCGAGACGAGCTGGGTGTTCAGATGCACCTTCGCCCCTCGCCGCTCCAAGGACCGGACCACCCAGGCACCGGGTTCATCGGTGACCTCGGGAAGGATTCGGCCGCGCGCCTCGACCAGGTGGAAGTCGAGCTCTTGGGCGTCGAGTTCCGGGTAGTGCTTCAGCAGCGCGGCCGCCAGGGACAGCAGCTCGCCGAAACCCTCCACACCGGAGAAGCCGCCACCGACGAAGGTGACCGTGAGAAGTTTCCGGCGCTCGGGCCCGCGTGGCAGTGCGGCTGCCCGGTCGAAGGAGGTCAGCAGCCGGTCACGGACAGCGACGGCCTCTTCGACATGCTTCAGGCCATACGCCTGCTCACTGAGCCCCGGTATCGGGAAGGTGCGGGTGACCGCCCCCGCTGTCACCACGAGCATGTCGTAGTGCAGCTGATAGTCCGGCCCGCGCTCCGGCCGGACGGTGACGGTCCGACCGCTGTTGCGGATCTCCGTCACCGTTCCCGCGATCACCCGGGTACGGCGCAGATGCCGTCGCAGTGACACGGCGGCGTGCCGGGCCTCCACGGACCCCGCCACGACCTCGGGCAGAAACGGCTGGTACGTCATATACGGACGCGGGTCGACGACGGTGACCCGCGCCTCCCCGCGGCGCAGCTTCTTCTCAAGGCCCCACGCTGTGTAAAAGCCCGCGTAACCGCCGCCGACGATCAGGATCTCACGCACGGTGTCCTCTGTTTTCTCTCGGTTCCATCCTTACTGACAGGTCAGAACCGTGCGTTGTGACACCTGCGTGCTCGCGTACGTGATCAGGACGGAGTGGCGCGGTACAGACCGCGCCCCGCGCGCTGGACGCGCGAGGTCGCGACAAGCCGGTCGAGCGTGCTGCGCACGGCGTTGATGCTGCCGGCGTCGGTGTCCCGTCCGAGCGCGGCGGCGACGTCACGCGCGCGGACATCGGCGCCACCGGTGCCCGCGAAGAAGTCCATGATCTGTTCGGTGAGCCTGCCGTACTGCCCGTCCGCCTTCCGATCGCCGCGCTCGCCACGTCGCGCGGTGCGCGTCGGCTTCTGCTGCTTCTGCTGCTTCTGCTGTCCTTCAGGCCGCTGCGGCGGGGCCTCGGGCTCCGCCCGTGCGACCGCGGCACCGTCCGGTGCCGGCGCGGGGCCGGACGGGGTGGTCGGGGCCGTCTCGGTGACCTTTGCCCGTACCGGCTTCGGGACGGCCACACCCGCGGCAGCCTCGCCGGACGCGGGCGTCGCCACCCGCATCAGGTCCTGCAGAGCGTTCAGGGTCGTCCGCACCGAGCCGAGATGCGCCACCACCGCGGCCAGCTCCCGCTCCAGGGCCTGCCGCTGGGCCTCCAGGCGACGCAGCTCCTCCCGCAGGTTCTCTGCGGTGATCTCAATGCTCTGTGCCGTGTGGGCTACCGAGACCATGCGTTCCTCTCATCCACAGACCCTTTACGCTGCCCATCCGCACGTCTCGAACCGTGTGCATGGTGTGTGACAGCCCATCCGGGATACAGAGTAATACGGGTAGTGACCGTCGCCCATTCTTTTGACCGCACAGTGTCGATACAGCACAGTGTCGATGCAGCACAGTGTCGATGCAGCACAGTGTCGATGCAGCACAGTGTGAAATTATCGGGAAGCCAGCCAGTCCGCGTAGCGAGTGGGGGCCAGCCGGGCGTCCTCCTTGCCCGTGAGGACGTCCCCGCGGACCTGTGCGAACATGCCGGCGGTGTCGTCCGTCATGACGGTACGGGCGTCGGAACGGGCCGCGAGGGTGATCCTGCCGAGTTCGTCGAGCGGGAAGACTTCGGGGCCGGCGACGTTGCGGATCCCCCGCAGCGGCGCGCCCGCCGCGACTTCGGCGACCGCGTCGGCGACGTCCCCGGCGGCGATGGGCTGGATCGGAGTGGCGGGCAGACGGACGGTGTTCCCGTCGGTCGTCCAGGACATGGTCGCGTCCATGAACTCCATGAACTGGGTGGCGCGGACGATCGAGTAAGGGATCGACGCGGCGGCGAGCATCTCTTCCTGCATGGCCTTGGCACGGTAGTAGTCCAGTTCGGGCACTTGGTCCACGCCGACGATGGAGAGCACGACGAAGTGGCGGACGCCTGCCTTCTCCGCGGCGGTCAGCAGGTTCTCCATCGACTTCCGGAAGAACACCGCCGAGGCCTCGTCGAAGGTCGGGGAGTTCGTCAGATTGACGACGACGTCGGCATCGGCGACGGCCTCCGCCACCCCTTCCCCCGTGATGACGTCGACTCCCGTCGACTTCGAGTGGGGCACCGCCTCGTGACCGGCTGCATTCAACTTCTTCACGACCTGTGATCCGATCAGCCCGGTACCGCCGATGACTGCGATCTTCATCGCATGACCTCCCATCGAGGAGCTGCATCCGTTTCACCGCTTGTGTACCAACCGAAGCACGCGCACCGCAGGCTCGCACGTCCCATATCTCTCGAGAGCCGGAGCCGCGCGAGCGTCCTGTCCCCTCACGTCCCTCCCCCGCGGCTTGGCACACTATTTCCTGGCTATGTCACGAGGCTTTGGGCTGCCTCGTCTCAGGGGGTGTAAGCCGCTGACGATCACGAAGGAAAACACATCATGGTCAACCGTGGGCGTTACCCTGGCCTGCCGGTGGTCCGGATGATCAGCAAAAAGTGCCCGCGCCCGCGAGTACGACCGGGTGGAAGGGCCTCTGTGGGAGGGGATCCGACGTGAGCAAGGTCGAGGAATTCGAGGAGCTGCGGCCGCTGCTGTTCTCGATCGCGTACCGGATTCTGGGCAGTGTGAGCGAGGCCGAGGACGCGGTGCAGGAGACATGGCTGCGCTTTGACGGCTCGACGACCCGGCCCGCCTCGACCAAGGCCTTTCTGTCGACCACGGTGACACGGATCTCGATCGATGTGCTGCGTTCCGCGCGGGTGCGGCGGGAGGAGTACGTCGGACCGTGGTTCCCCGAGCCGCTGCTGAGCGATCCGTACGAGGACCCGGCGAGGGCGGCGGAGCTAGCCGACTCGGTGTCGATGGCCGCGCTGCTGCTGTTGGAGCGGCTCAGCCCGCTGGAGCGGTCGGTGTTTGTGCTGCGCGAGGTGTTCGCCTTCGGGTTCGACGAGATCGCCGCGGCGGTGGGGCGTTCAGAGGCGGCGTGTCGGCAACTGCTGGTGCGGGCGCGGCGGCATATGGAGGCCGGACGGCCGCGGTTCGAGGCGGACCGGCAGGAGCGGCAGGAACTGGCGACGCGGTTCTTCGACGCCCTCAAGGACGGCGATGTGGGCGGGCTGCAGAATCTGCTGGCCGCCGACGCACAACTGGTCGGCGATGGCGGCGGCAAGGCCCCGCAGCTGGCCAAGGCCATCATGGGCGCGGAGAACGTGGCCCGGGTGCTGGGCACGGTCTTCCCCTTGATGATCCGGATCGACGTGACGTTCGAGCCGCACGAGGTCAACGGCCAGCCCGGTGCCATCTTCCGCGACCGGGACGGCAAGGTGCTCCACACCTTGGCCCTCGATGTGCTCGACGGGCGGATTCAGACCATCCGCACGGTGATCAACCCCGATAAGCTCGGCCACCTCGGGCCGGTCGCCGACGCCTGGGCCGTCGACCGCGAGGTGAAGCAGGCCCGTCGGCAGTCGAACTGACCACGGCAGGTGGCGCGCTCGCCGAGGCCAACAGCGGCCCGGACAACACGCCGGCCGCAATGGGGCTGCTCGGGCGCGCCGTCGAAGCGGGGTTTTCAGATCTGCGGGAACGGTTCGGTCAGCGCCATGAGCACGTGGTCGGCCTGGGCGGCACTCAGCTCCTCGACCGTGTAGTGGCCGCTGGCGACCCCGACCCCGGTCGCGTGTGCCGCGTGCGCGGCCTCGATATCGCGAGGCGTGTCCCCGACCACGTACACCTCGTCGCGGGTCAGACCGCGCCCGTGCAGCCGAGCGGCTTTGGCCATCGCCATGCGGGTGATCTCCGCCCGGTCCGGTGAGTCCGAGCCATAGGCGCCGAAGACGAAGTAGCGGCCGAGCTTGCCCGGTTCCATCTTGATCCTGGCCGCACCTTCCATCGCGCCGGAGATGAGTCCGAGGATGACCCCCGCGTCCGCGATCCGTCGCAGGGTTTCCTCGACGCCGTCCAGCACGCGGTACCCCTTGGAAGCCCAGATGTCCTCCGACAGATGCCACAGATACGCGGCGTACAGCCGGGCCATCTCGTCGTGACTGGGTTCCCGGCCGAGCACGGCATGGAACGTTTCCCGGCCGACCTGCGGATCTGTCTCCCCCGCCGAGGTGTGCTTTCCGATATCGGCGGCTACACCGTGCAACTGATCGAAGGCCCAGGCCCAGCTGCGTCTTCCCGAATCGCCGGTGTGGACCAGGGTTTCGTCGATATCGAAAAGCACTGCCACCGGTCCGGCCATGGCTCGTTCTCCTCCGGTTCGACACCGACCGCGGGGAGCACCGTCGGACGCGGCGGTGGCGCCTGCGATCGCATGTGCTTCCTTCCAGAGTGCGCGATGGATCCGGTGAAGGGCCAAAAGCCGGCCGGTCGCCGGCATCGTCGCCATGCCGCGTGCTGACCCTGGGAGCCCGGCGCCGAGCCGACCTGAGTTGAGGGTGGGTACGGGCAAGCCTAGGCTGGTGAAAGTGGCCGAATGAGAGGGCCCACGCGTGGCCAAGCCTCCAACCCAGGTGCATCGAGAGCACGGAAGGGCGGCGTGGCGATGACCGACCTGGACACGCTGTCGGTGAACACGATCCGCGGACTGTGCATGGACGCGGTCCAGACGGCGAATTCGGGGCACCCAGGCACTCCGATGGGGATGGCACCCGTCGCGTACACCCTCTGGCAGCGGTTTCTGCGCTTCGATCCCGCCGATCCCATCTGGCCGAACCGCGATCGCTTCGTGCTCTCCGAGGGCCATGCCTCCACCCTGCTCTGGTCGCTGCTGTACCTGACCGGTGTTCGCACGGTCGACCCCGACTACGAGGTGCTGGGCCGTCCGGCGGTGACCCTCGACGATCTCAAGTCGTTCCGGCAGCTCGATTCACGCTGCCCGGGCCATCCCGAGTACCGCTGGACCAGCGGCGTCGAGACGACCACCGGCCCGCTCGGGCAGGGTGTCGCCACCTCCGTCGGCATGGCGATCGCCGGCCAGTGGCTGGCGGCGCGGTTCAACCGCGAGGACTTCACGCTTTTCGACTTCGACGTGTACGCGCTCGCCGGGGACGGCTGCATGATGGAGGGCGTCTCCTCCGAGGCGGCCTCGCTGGCCGGACACCTGCAGCTGTCCAACCTGTGCTGGATCTACGACTCCAACCGGGTCACCATCGAGGGCCACACCGACATCACCTTCACCGAGGATGTCGCCGCTCGCTTTCTGGCCTACGGCTGGAACGTGACCACCGTCGCCGACGCCAACGACCTCGACCAGATCAGCCGCGCCTTCCACACCTTCCGCACCGAGGCCGAGCGTCCGACCCTGGTCCTCGTACACAGCCACATCGGCTACGGCTCGCCGGTCGAGGACTCACCGAAGGCACACGGAGCGCCGTTCGGGCCGGAAGGGGTCAGAGCCACCAAGCGTGTTCTCGGCATTCCGCCGGACGCCGACTTCCACATCCCCGACGGTGTGCCCGACTGGTTCGCGCGTGGCATCGGCACGCGGGGCGCGGAGTTGCGCAGCGGCTGGGAGAAGACGTTCGACGCCTACCGCGGCGCACACCCCGATCTCGCCGAGGAGCTGGAGCGGATCCAGCGTCGGCGGCTCCCGGACGGCTGGGAGGACGCGCTGCCCACCTTCCCGGCCGACCCCAAGGGTCTGGCGAGCCGCGATTCGTCGGGCCAGGTGCTGAACTCCGTGGCCACGGCTGTGCCCTGGGTCCTCGGCGGGTCCGCCGATCTGGCGCCGTCGACCAAGACCCGCCTCGTATTCGGCGGAGCGGGCGACTTCCAGCCCGACGACCGGTCCGGGAGCAATCTGCACCTCGGTGTCCGGGAACACGCGGCTGCCGCCGTCGCCAACGGCATGGCGCTGACGAAGCTCCGTCCGTACTGGTCCGGGTTCCTGATCTTCTCCGACTACGCCAAGGCGGCCATCCGCCTCTCCGCGCTGATGGAGATCCCCACCCTGCACATCTTCACCCATGACTCCATCGGGGTCGGCGAGGACGGACCCACGCACCAGCCCGTCGAGCAACTGGCGGGGTTGCGCGCGACGCCCGGGCTGCTCGTCTTCCGGCCCGCCGACGCGAACGAGGTCGTCGAAACGTGGCGCCTGGTCACCGCCCTGCGCAGGGAGCCGGCCGCGATCGTCCTCTCCCGCCAGTCCCTCCCCACCCTGGACCGCGATCGGCTCGGGGCGGCCAGTGGTGTCGCGCGGGGTGCCTACGTCCTGGCGGACGCGTCCCCGGGCGAGCCCGAGGTGATCCTGCTCGCCACCGGCTCCGAGGTGTCGCTGGCCCTGGCCGCACATGACGAACTCGCCGCCGAGGGCATCGCGTCCCGGGTGGTGAGCATGCCGTGCTGGGAGCTGTTCGACCGCCAGCCGCGGGAGTACCGCGATCAGGTGCTGCCGCCCGCGGTGACGGCCAGGGTCGCGGTGGAGAAGGCATCCACGCTCGGCTGGGACCGGTACGTCGGTAGCAGCGGGGCCATCGTCGGCATGCACACCTTCGGCGCCTCCGCACCCCTCAAACAGCTGCTCAACAAGTTCGGATTCACCCCTGAGCGTGTCTCTCAGGTGGCGCGCGAGCTGGTGGCTCCGGGCTGAGGAGGTCCGCGAGATGTCCATCGACTCCCTGCGGCAGAAGCCGTCGTGGAAGGCGCTTGAACAACATCACTCCGAGATCGGAGCGGTCCATCTGCGTGATCTGTTCGCCCAGGACCCGGACCGCGGTGAGCGGCTGTGCGCGGAGGGGGCGGGCCTGTATCTCGACTACTCCAAGAACCGCGTCACCGACGAGACGATGCGGCTGCTCTGCGAGCTCGCCCGGGAGTGCGGTGTGGAAGAGCGCAGGGACTCGATGTTCCGCGGCGAACACATCAACGTCTCGGAAGACCGCCCGGCGCTGCACGTGGCCCTCCGTATGCCACAAGGGAGTTCGCTCGTCGTCGACGGCGCCGATGTCGTCGCCCAGGTCCACTCCGTCCTGGACCGCATGGCCGCGTTCGCCCGGCGCATCCGCTCGGGCGAGTGGAAGGGGCACACCGGAAAGCCGATCAGAAACATCGTCAACGTCGGGATCGGCGGCTCCGACCTCGGTCCTGTCATGGCGTACGAGGCGCTGCGCCACTACACCCGGCGCGATCTGACCTTCCGTTTCGTGTCCAACGTCGACGCGACCGACTTCGTCGAGGCGACCCGCGACCTCTCCCCTGAGGAGACCCTGTTCATCATCTCCTCCAAGACCTTCGGCACGCTGGAAACCCTCACCAACGCCCGTTCGGCGCGCGACTGGGTGGTGGGCGCCCTCGGCAGCGAGGAGGCCGTGGCCCGGCACTTCGTCGCGGTCTCGACCCATGCCCGGCGCGTGGCGGAATTCGGCATCGACACGGCCAACATGTTCGAGTTCTGGGACTGGGTGGGCGGTCGTTATTCGATGGACTCCGCCATCGGTCTGTCCACCATGGTCGCGATCGGGCCCGAGCAGTTCCACGACATGCTGGCGGGCTTCCACGCCATGGACGAACACTTCCGCACGGCCCCGCTCGAGGCGAACCTGCCCGGGCTCATGGGGCTCCTCGCCGTCTGGTACGCGGAGTTCTTCGGCGTCCAGACCATCGGTGTGATGCCGTACGAGCAGTATCTGAAGCGGTTCCCGGCATATCTGCAGCAACTGACCATGGAGTCGAACGGCAAGCATGTGACCCTGGGCGGCACACCGGTCGACTACGACACCGGCCCCGTCTACTGGGGAGAGCCGGGCACCAACGGCCAGCACAGCTTCTACCAGCTCATCCACCAGGGGACCCGGCTGATACCGCTCGATCTGATCGGCTTCGGCAAGAGCCTCAACCCGCTCGGCGACCACCACGACATCCTGTCGTCCAACATCTTCGCGCAGGCCGAAGCGCTCGCCTTCGGGAAGACCGAGCGGGAAGTCCGGGCGGAGGGCACCGCGCCCGAGGTCGTTCCGCACCGCGTCATGGAAGGCAATCGCCCCACCAATGTGCTGCTCGGCGAGGTCCTGACACCTCGGCTGCTCGGCACACTCGTCTCCCTCTACGAGCACAGCGTGTTCACCCAGGGGGTGATCTGGGACATCGACTCCTTCGACCAGTGGGGGGTGGAGCTCGGCAAGGTACTCGCGGCCCGGATCACTCCGGAACTCACCTCCGGCACCGAACCCGAGCTCGCCCACGACTCGTCGTCCAACGCCCTCATCCGTCGCTACCGCGCCCTCAAGCGCTAGGGCCCGTCGCCAGGGCCCGTCCGCCAGGGCCCGTCGCCAGGGCCGTCCCACAACGTCCCGCAGGAGAGCACCATGGCTACCGACACCCCCATGCAGCTCGGCATGATCGGGCTCGGCCGGATGGGCGCGAACCTCGTGCGCCGGCTGATGCGCGACGGCCACCGCTGTGTGGTCCACGACCTCGACGAAAGCGCCGTACGGGAGCTGGAAGGCGAGGGCGCCGTCGCCGCCCGCTCGCTCGGCGACCTGGTGGCGAAGCTGGAGCGGCCACGGGCCGCCTGGCTCATGCTGCCCGCCGCCGTCGTCCAGCCCACCCTCGATCAGCTTGCCGAACTCCTCGACCCGGACGACGCGATCATCGACGGCGGCAACTCGTACTACCGCGATGACATCACCCGCGCCGCGCAGCTCGCTCCCCGCCGTATCCACTATCTGGACTGCGGGACCTCGGGCGGGGTCTGGGGGCTCGACCGCGGATACTGCCTCATGATCGGCGGTGAGCGGGAGCAGGTCGCCCGGCTCGACCCCATCTTCCGGACCATCGCGCCCGGCACCGGCTCCGCCGAGCCGACCCCGAGCAGACGGACCGACGGCACGGCACCCCAGGGCTATCTCCACTGCGGTCCGAGCGGCGCCGGACACTTCGTGAAGATGGTTCACAACGGGGTCGAGTACGGAATGATGGCCTCGATCGCCGAAGGGCTCAGCATCATCGAGCACGCGGACGCCGGACTGCGCAAGCGCACCGCCGACGCCGAGACCACCCCGCTGCGCGAGCCGGAGGCATATCAGTACGAGATCGACGTCGGCGAGGTCGCCGAGGTGTGGCGCCGCGGCTCGGTCGTGGGCTCCTGGCTCGTCGACCTCACCGCCGACGCCCTCGCCCGTTCCCCCAAGCTGGAGGATTTCGCCGGGCACGTCTCGGACTCCGGCGAAGGCCGTTGGACCGTACGGGCGGCGATCGACGAAGGCGTACCCACCCCTGTGATCGCCACGGCGCTCACCGACCGGTTCGAGTCCCGCGGTCTGGGCGAGTTCGGCGACCGGGTCCTGTCCGCCATGCGCAGTGAGTTCGGCGGACACGCCGAGAAGCGGAGCCGGCCATGACCACCCGACCGGACAACCACGTCATCGTGCTCTTCGGCGCCTCCGGCGACCTCGCCAGGCGCAAACTCCTCCCCGGGCTGTACCACCTCGCCGCGGCGGGCCTCCTCCCGGACGGTTACCGCATCGTGGGCTCGTCCCGTGCCAAGTCCGCGCTGAGCGACGACGCCTTCCGCGCCCTGGCGCACGACGCGGTCACCACCTTCGGACGGTCCGAGCCGTCCGGGCCGGTGTGGCAGTCCTTCGCGGACTCGCTGTCGTACGGCGCGGCCGACGCCCAGGATCCCGGGCCGCTGCTCGCCGCCGTACGGGCGGCCGAGGACTCCCTCGGCGGGCAGCCGAGCAGGCTGTTCCATCTGGCCATTCCGCCCTCCGCGTTCGCATCCACGATCGGAATGCTCGGCGATACGAACCTGGCGGAGAACGGGAAAGTGATCGTGGAGAAGCCCTTCGGCACCGATCTCGCTTCAGCGCGGGCGCTCAACGAGACGATCCACGCCGTCTTCGACGAATCCCGGGTCTTCCGCATCGACCATTTCCTCGGCAAGGAATCGGTGGACAACATCCTCGCCTTCCGGTTCGCCAACGGCCTGTTCGAACCGATCTGGAACCGGGACCACATCAGCTATGTGCAGATCGACGTCCCCGAAACGCTCGGCCTCGAGGGCCGTGCCCACTTCTACGAAGGGACCGGGGCCTTCCGGGACATGATCGTCACCCATCTCATCCAGGTGCTCGGCATCGTGGCGATGGAACCACCGGTCTCGCTCGCCGCCCAGCCGCTCCAGGACGAGAAGGCCAAGGTCTTCGAGGCGCTGCGCCCCATCGAACCCGGGCAGGTCGTACGCGGCCAGTACGAGGGCTACCGCGACGAGGCAGGTGTCGCCCCCGATTCGCAGACCGAGACGTTCACCGCGCTGCGGCTGGAGGTGGACAACTGGCGGTGGGCCGGCGTCCCGTTCCACCTGCGCTCCGGCAAGAACCTCGCCCAGGGCCGCGAGGTGATCACCCTGGGCCTGCGCGAGCCGCCCCTGCGGATGTTCCCCGACCTCGGCCAACAGGACACGTACCAGGGCAACAGGATAGTGATCGATTTCAAGGACCCCGGGTGGATCGCCGCCACCTTCCTCGCGAAGGAGCCCGGCCCCACCATGCGACTCGGACCGGCGACGATGACCTTCCGCTACGGCGGCTCCTTCTGCGAGAGGCACGGACTCGAGGGCTACGAACGGTTGATTCTGGACGCCATGCTGGGCGACCGGTCGCTGTTCACCGGGTCCGACGGCATTGAGCACATCTGGGCCGCGTCGACCCCTCTCCTGGAGAACCCGCCGCCGCTACAGCCGTACGCCCCCGGCTCATGGGGCCCCGAACCGGCCATCGACGAACTGATCGCACCACACCAGTGGTATCTGCCGGACGCCGACAAGATCCGACCCGATTGAGTTGACTGCTGGGAGTCGACTGCCGGGAGGAACCGGCCATGACGACGGTCCGGCCCTGCCGGCTGCTCCGCCGGAGCCTCGTACGGTGGCTGTCAGGGGCGGACGAGGACGGGTGCCGACCTTGCCGGGCCGTACCGCGTGTTCGACGGCGTCGGTCAGCTCGCCGAGGCCGTACTCGGCGGCCACGGCGAACTGGTCCTTGAGCCCCAGCGCGACCTGCTGGGCGGTGGCGACGTCCGATGCCCGCCTCTCGGCGGAGGCTTCGGACAGCCACCGGCCGATGTTCTTGCCCTGCAGCGTCAGCGACTTGTTCAGCAGCGCCGACGCGTGCAGTGGGATCGGTTCCTCGGCGATCAGCCCGTAGCTGGCCAGCTTCCCGCCCGGCGTCAGCAGGTCCAGAAGGCTCTCGGCCGGCTTCCCGCCGATCGGGTCGAGGGCCACACTCACCGGCCGGCCAGCGGCCGCCTCGCGGACCGCGTCGGTCCAGCCCGGATGCTCGGTCGAGACGACGGGCACGTCCGGGAACCGCCTGCGCAGCTCGGCGGCGCCGCGGTCGCTGCGGACGACGTTGACGAGCCCGAAGTGGTGGAACCGGGACACGCCCGTCACCAGCCGCCCGACCGATGAGCCCGCGGCGGTCTGCACCAGAACACCGTCAGGACCATGCCCCCGGATACGGGAAGACGGTGACCCGGCCGCCGACCTCCACACCCGGCGCCACCGGTGTTCCCGGGCCGATCGCCGCCACCACGCCGGTGGCTTCCACACCGGCCGGAACCGGCGTTGCGGCCTTCCCCGGGTATGCCTCGACGGCCTGGAGATCGCCGGGGTGCACCGGGAAGGCCGTGTGCGGATGAGCACTTGGCCTGGCTCGGGCGCTGTCGGCTCCGGCTCCTCGACGGTGCGCACCCGACTGGCGAAATGTCCACTTTATTCCGCGGTTGGGGCGGCGAGGCGGCCGAGCAGCCGGGGACCGTGTACCTCAGGCCACGGGTGGGAAGGGTGGGGTGCGTCCACATCATCGTGGCCACCGGTCGGAATCGTGGCCACCGGTCGGGAAAGGATGGTCCGTGCGAAGAATTACGCGAAGACTCGGTCTCTTGGCGGTGGCTGTGCCCGCCGCCGTTCTGCCCATCGTGATGCTGGTGTCCGGCGCCCAGGGTGCCGAGCGGAGCGAGACGCACACCGCACCGGCCGGGGGAAGCGCGGGCGCGCCGCCCGCGGGCACCCACTGGGTGGGCACCTGGGCCGCCATGCCCCAGCTGACCGAGCCGGGAAACATGCCGCCCGCGCCGTACACCCAGGACGGCACGGTCTTTGCCGACAGCACACTCCGGCAGACCGTGCATGTGTCGGTGGGCGGCAGCCATCTGCGGCTGCGCTTCTCCAATGCCTTCGGCGGCGCGCCGCTGCCCATCACCCGCGTCTCCGTGGCCCTTCCCGTGGACGGCAGGGCCGGAGTGAGCGCGATCAGACCGGGCACGTCCCAGCCGGTCACCTTCCACGGACGTGCCTCGACGACCGTGCCGACGGGCGCACAGGTGGTGTCCGACCCGCTGGACTTCAAGCTGGCGGCGGGCTCGAACCTCACCGTGACCGCTTATCTGGCGACGGGCCAGCAGTCGACCGCCATCACCTCCCACCCCGGTTCGCGCACCACCTCGTACATGCTGCGCGGCGACCACGTCGAGGCCACGGACCTGGCGGGGGCTGCCTCGGTCGACCACTGGTACTTCCTGAGCGGTGTGGAGACATGGTCGCCGGCACGGACCCGGGCCACCGCCGTGCTGGGCGACTCGCTCACCGACGGGAGGGGTTCCACCACCAACCAGAACGACCGGTGGACGGACCGGCTGATGGCCCGTCTGCGTACGGACCGCAGAACGGCCGACACCGCGGTGCTCAACCAGGCGGCCGGCGGGAACCGGGTGCTCACGGATGGGTTGGGTCCGGGCGGCCTCTCCCGTGTGGACCGTGACGTCCTGGTACAGCCCGGCGTCACCTCTCTGATCGTCTTCGAAGGCGTCAACGACATCGGAACCGCCCCTGCCACCCCCGACGCCCAGAAGGACGTCGCGGACCGGCTCATCGCCGCCTACGACCAGATCATCATGCGCGCCCACGCGCAGGGTATCCGCGTCTACGGGGCCACCATCACACCGTTCGGCGGCAACCGCGACTACGACGACGCGGCGGGCCACCGCGAGGCGACACGGCAGCGGGTCAATGACTGGATACGTACCAGCGGCCGCTTCGACGCGGTCGTGGACCTGGACAGGGCGGCCCGGGACACGGACGATCCACGGCGCCTCCGTCCGGAACTCGACGTGGGTGACCATCTGCACTTCAACCCCGAGGGCTATCGCGTGCTCGGCGATGCCTTCCCCCTGGACCTCTTTGTGAACCGGCCGCTGCCGCCCGGCTTCGGCTACAACTGATCCGGCGATCGGCGCCCCATCGCAAGGCGGCGGGGCCGAGGCGTCGTCGGCCCCGCCCCGACGGCTTCGCGCCTGTTCAGCGCTCCTCGCGGTGCCGGTGACAGAGCCAGACCGCGGGGGCGATCCAGCAGCCCACGAACCACACCAGGGCCGCGACCGTCACCCAGGCCGCGGTGACATCGGCCACCACGACGCGCAGGATCAGCAGCAGCGCCGAGACCACCGTGCACAGCAGCAGCACCAGCCCGGCCACGGTGAAGCGGGCCGCGATATGCACCGTCTCCGGCTTCAGCCGACGCCCGGTGACGATCCGGTGCAAGGAGACCGGTGCGATGAGCGCGCCGGTGGCCGCCGCGCCCAGGAGCACGGTCACGATGTAGATGGTCCGATCAGCATGCCCCAGGCTCTGGAAGCGTGGAGTGAAGGCGACCGTGAGCAGAAAGGCGAACAGGATCTGCATGCCCGTCTGCGTCACCCTCACTTCCTGCAGCAACTCGGCCCATTTGCGATCGGCCTGCTCTTCCCGGGTCTCCTCGCGACCGGACGGTGCCGCGCGGCCGTCGCGCCTCTGCGCCTCGTCGTCGTCATGCATCACCATGCCTCCTTCGCGATGCGCTACCGCCCTTCCCCGAGGCGGGCCGCCGTTTCCAGCATCTGGGCGTGGACGAACGCCTGGGGCAGGTTGCCACGCAGCTGTCGCTGGCTGACGTCGTACTCCTCGGCGAACAGGCCGGGGGTGCCACAGGCCGCGCGGGTGCGTTCGAACCAGCGGAACGCGCCGATGGAGTCGCCCTCGTGATGAGCGGCCAGTGCCATCATGAAGCCGCACAGCAGGAACGCCCCCTCCGTCTCGCCCAGCGGTGTGTCACCGTGGCGAAAGCGGTAGAGATAGCCGTCCTGAGCCAGCCGGTCCTCGATGAAACGGCGGGTTCGCGGACCGCTGGGGTCTCCCGCGGGGAGGCAGCCGCGGGCGAGCGGAAGCAGCAGGCCGGCCTCCGCTCCGACGTCGTCCTCGGCGCGGGTCCAGTGCCCCTCCGGGGCCAGACAGCGCCAGCGGGACTCCCGCAGCACGGCACTGGCCAGGGTGTCCCACCGGGCCGCGGCGCGGCCCGGCAGCGCACGGGACAGGCAGCGCAGCCCGGCCACCACACAGAGCCGGGAGTGGGTCCACCACCGGTTCTCCAGCTCCCACAGACCGGCGTCCGGTGTCGGCCAGCGGCGCTCGATGGCGTCCACCGCCACATCGACGGCGCGCCGGGCGTCGGGGGTGAGGCGGTCGAGGCGGGCGGCCGCCGCGTAGAGCTGCAGCAGCTCACCGTAGGTGTCGAGCTGGAACTGGGCACCGGCTCTGTTGCCGATCCGGTCGCTGCCGCCGGGATACCCGCGCAGTGGCAACGACCGGGCCCCGGGGACCTCGGCCCCGGTGACCGTGTAGACCGGGCGCAGCGCGTCGCCGTCGTCGAGCAGCCGTTCGGTCAGATAGCCGACAGCGGTGTCCAGCAGCGGGTGCGGGCCGTGCGCGGCCACGGCGAGTCCGGCGTAGCACTGGTCGCGGACCCAGGCGAAGCGGTAGTCGTAGTCGCGGCGGGCGCCGGCCCGCTCCGGGAGCGAGGTGGTGGCGGCGGCGACCATCCCGCCGGATTCGCTGGTCAGGCCGCGCAGTACGGCGTAGGCGTGGCGCGCGTCGCGGGGCGCGGCCAGGTCGGTGCAAGCGGGGACGGCGGCCGCCCAGCACTCTTCCGTGGCGCGCCACAGCCGTACCGGTTCCAGGGGCTGGGTGCACGGCCGCGCCGAGAGCTCGAGGACGAGGTCGTGCTCGGCGCCTTCCCGTACGGTCAGCTCGCCGTGCACGCCTCCTCCGGGGGTGGGGATAGCGCCTTCGGCGCCGGTGAAGCGCAGATGCAGCCCTCCGCCGGAGGCGCGCCACACACCGTCGTCCGCCCGGGCGCCGGTCATGGGGTGCGCGCCGAAACCGGGGCGGGCATCGAGCCGCAGCCGTATCCGGGCGCTGCCCTTCACGGCCCGGATGCGGCGCAGCAGGACGAGCCGGTCCGGGGTGGCCGGCATCGCCAGCGCCTCGCGGCATTCGATCACAGCATCGCCGGTGATCCAGCGGCCCACGTGGATGAGCGCCGTCCTCGTACGCGCCGCCCCAGGCGTTCCATTCGTCCCGCGGGCCTACGGTGTACTCCCCCGCGCCGCCGATCAGGGCGGAGAAGACGGCGTCACTGTGCCAGCGCGGCGCGCACAGCCACACCACCTCGCCACGGGGCCCCACCACGGCGCCGCGCTCCCCGTCCGCGAGGACGGCGTACTCCCTCAGCGCCCATGGTGTCGGCGGGGCCGGGGCAGCGTCGTCCACCGTCATCCCTCCTCACTGCCCACCCCACCCCACCAGGGCAGCGGCGGACAGTCGCCGCCGCTGCGTCGTCACAGGTCAGCGCGTACGCGCAGCCGTCAGCGGCCGAGCGCCTTCGCCAACTGCTCCTTGGTCATATGGGAGCGGCCCTCGATACCGCGGTGCTTGGCCTCGTTGTACAGCTGGTCACGGGTGGGGCCCTTGGCCCCGCTGTGCGACCGCTGCCCGCCTCGCTCCGGCGCGGACTTCGGGTCCCGCAGGGAGGTCTTGCTCGCGGTCTTGGCCTCGCCCGATCGAGCACGTTCCTTGTTCACGGTACGGGCGGCGATCTCCTTGGCCCGGGAGGTGGGGGTACCCCGCTCTTCCTGGCTCTCCTTGATGTGCTCGTACTGTCGTTCCCGCTTGCGGCTGGATCCTGCAGGCATCGCTCAACCTCTCTGTCCCGCGTGTGTACCGCCTTCGGGGAGCAGGGCCGGCCGGTGGGCAGGCGCCGGTCCCCCGGGTGGCGGACACGGCTTCCAACGTCGCCTTCAACCATATGACGGGCGGCGCCGCCGGGTCAGCCGGGGGTGCCGGTCACCGAGGTTCCCGTCTTGGTGACGTGGTAGGTCGCCGGAGACGGTGTAGTCCTCGCCCTTCACCAGGTCGCGGTTTGCATGCCGCTCGACTTGATCTGGGCGAACAGCTCCGGGTCCCGCCATCGCAGCTCATTGCGGTTCAGGGGTCGTAGGCGAGCAGGGCGTACTCGCCGATGATGACCGGGACGCCTTTCGCGACGAAGGTGTTGTACGCCCGGTCGAAGGTCCCGGCGAGGTCCTTTGGAACACCGCGTTGAGTTCGCCCATCAGCCGGTAGTTCTGGTCGTCGCCGGAAGTGCCGCCGAAGGTCGGCTCGTTGATGCTCTCGAATACGAGCCTACAGGTCTTCGGCCAGCGCCCAGTCGACGACCTTCGACCCCGTACAGGACGCGGTTCGAAGGCGTGACCGACGCCGCCCGGTTCATCAAGCCGCTTCTGCACTGCCCCCGCGTGCCGGGCCGCCGCGACACGTACGAGTCACGCACGACGCTGCGGCCCCGTCGCGTGCCCGCTCAGGGGCTGACCATGGCCTTACCGACCTTGAGGCGGGCGCGGGCTCCGGTGAACAGGAGGTGCCCCCGGCTCTCGTCCTTTCCTCCCTTCGGCATGTCCACGCGCAGCTCGTAGTGTTCCTGGGCGCCTGTGGTGATCAGCAGCTGCATCGACCGATACTTCTTGTCCTTCACCTCGTACGTGGTGTCGGCGACCATGGCCTCGTAGCCGTGGAAGCTGGTGGGGCTGTACAGCGTTTGGGCGTTGTCGTCCGCCCAGGACAAGGTGGCCTCCGACGCCCACTCCTTGATGGTCATGGGCACCGCCTCCTTGCGGGTCAGCCGGAGCTGGACGGTCTTGTCTCCGTAGGCCACCCACTGGGAGGGGTTCCGGTGGTCCGCGCCGGAGTCCGAGCGGTCGTACTCGGCGGTGCCGGCGGGCACCGACACGATCGCGTCGAATCGCTTCTCGCGGTGGGCGGTCCAGGTGCCGGGGCGCGGCGATGGGCTGCCGCTCGCGCTCGGGCCGGTGGTCTTCTCCGCCACCGACTTCCCTCCGTCGTCGCCCGCGGTGACCCCCGCCCAGAGGGCGCCCCCGGCGGCCACCACGCCGACCAGGGCGAACGCGAGCAGCTGTCCAGTGGTGTATCGGCGCTTGGCGGCGTGCGGGGGCTTGGGGGCGGGGCCGATGGTGTGGACGTGAGCGGATGCGACCGCGGCGGGCCGCGCGCCGGCCCCGCCCGTCGGCCCCGCCTTCCCCGTGCTCTCCCCGAACTCCGCCAGCTGCCAGCCGTGCTGGGTCGCCACCAACGGTTCGGGGCCGTCCGGTGCGGGCCGCCCCTCGGCCACCGCCCGCAGCGTGGCCGCGGCGGACGACGCGTCGGGCCGCCGGTCCGGCTCCTTGGCGAGGAGCCGCAGGATCAGGGGCCCGAGCGGCCCCGCCCGCCCGGGCTCGGGCGGCTCGGCGGCCAGGATCGCGGCGAGCGTGGACTCGAGCGTGTCCCGCCGGAAGGGGGTCCAGCCCTCGACGGCCGCGTACAGCACCACCCCCAGGGACCACAGGTCCGCCGCCGCACCGGCGCCGCGGCCCGACATCCGCTCCGGGGCGATGAACTCGATCGATCCGACGAACTCCCCGCTGGCCGTGAGGGATTCCTCGCCCAGGATGTGTGCGATGCCGAAGTCGGTGAGCACGACCCGGCCGTTCTGGCCGAGCAGCACGTTCGCGGGTTTCACATCGCGGTGGATGACACCGACGGAGTGCGCGGCCGACAGGGCCTCCACGACGGCGAGACCGATCCGCGCGGACTCGGCGGGCGGCAGAGCACCGCGCCGCAGCACCTTGTCCAGGGCCTCGCCGCGAACCAACTCCATGACGATCCAGGGCAACCCGTCCTCGACGACCACGTCGTGGATGGCGACCGCGGCGGGATGCTCGACGCGCGCGGCGGCGCGGGCCTCGCGGTAGAGACGTTCGGCGGCCTGATGGAAGGCGGGATCCTCGGGGTCGCCGGAGATTTTCGGCTGCTTGACGGCGACCTCACGGTCGACGAGCTCATCATGCGCCCGCCATACGGTGCCCATCCCGCCGGAGCCGATACGCTCGGCGATCCGGTAACGGCCGCCTATCAGCCACCCCTCGATTCCCGCGCGTCCCGCGCGTCCCGCGCGTCCACCGCTGTCGCTGCCGTAGCTCATGTCCCATCAGTACCGTGCGGGTTCTTGCCTTGTCGACGCGGGGGCGACTTTCCCGGCGGTCAGTCGTCGCATATGCCGACCGGGTCAGCGCGCCAGCCGCCCCAGCAGCGAGGAGGCCGCCGCGATACCGGCCGCCGCGGCCAGCACCAGGACGAGGTAGTCGAGTGCGAGATGGTGCGGTGTGCCGAGCAGCAGTCCGCGCAACGCGTCGACCTGGTAGCTCAGCGGATTGGCGGTGCTGACGGCCTGGAGCCAGCCGGGCATGAGCGCCACCGGATACAGCGCGTTGGAGCCGAAGAACAGCGGCATGGTGATGGCCTGCCCGATGCCCATCAGCCGGTCGCGGGTCAGCACGATCCCCGCGATGGTCATCGACAGACAGGAGAAGAAGGCCGAGCCCAGGATCACCGCGACGGCCACCCCGAGCAGCCGCAGCGGATTCCAGGTCAGCGCCACCCCGAGCAGCGCCGCGATGACGATCACCACAACCGCCTGGATCAGCGCCTTCACCCCGGCGGCGAATGCCTTGCCGGTGATCAGGGCGGCGCGCGGGGTCGGGGTGACCAGCAGTTTGGTGAGGATCCCGGCGTCCCGCTCCCAGATGATCTGGATCCCGTAGAAGATGGCGATGAACATCGCGGACTGGGCGATGATGCCGGGCGCGAGATAGTCGATATACGGTGTGCCGCCGGTCGGTATCGCCTTGAGCCGGGTGAAGGTCTCACCGAAGATCAGCAGCCAGAGGGCGGGCTGGACGGCCCGGGTGTACAGCTCGGTGCGGTCGTGCCGCAGCTTCTGCAGCTCGACCACGCACATCGCGCCGACCCGCGCGGGCAGCATCCGCCAGCCGGTGCGGGGGCGCGGCGGCGTCAGCAGCGGATCGGGCCGGCCGTCCGGCGCGAGCCCGGCGGTCTCAGCCGACCCGGGACGCGGTGCGACGGGTGCTTCGGACATCGCGGAAGTCTCCTCCCTGCTCATCGGGTCCCTGCTCATCGAGACCGCGGCCGGCGACGTCCCGGAAGACGTCCTCCAGGGTCGGCGCGGGATCGGCATTCCCCTCCGCCCGGCGGCGGTCGGCCAGCTCGGAGCGCAGCTCCTCCGGCGTTCCGAGGGCGTGGATCCGGCCGCGGTGCATCAGTGCGACCCGGTCGCAGTACTGGTCGGCCTCGTCCATGTAGTGCGTGGTGACCAGCACGGTCATCCCGGTGGCCGTCCGTACCGCGTTGATGTGCTCCCATACGCTGGTGCGGGCGATCGGGTCGAGGCCGATCGTCGGCTCGTCCAGCATCAGCAGCCGGGGCGCGCTGACCAGTGCCTGGGCCAGTTCGAGGCGGCGGACCATGCCGCCGGAGTACGTCTTGGCGAGCCGGTCGGCCGCCGCGGTGAGGTCGACCGCCTGCAGCGCCCGCGCCACGCGGGCGGCCCGCTCCCGGCGGGTGACGTCGAAGACGCGGGCGAACAGCTCCACATTTTCCCGGCCGGTGAGCCCGGCGTCGGCGGACAGCTGCTGCGGTACGTAGCCCAGCAGCCTGCGGACCGCCATCCGCTCCTTCGCCGCGTCGTGTCCGAACACCCGCACCATGCCCGCGGGGACCGGCAGCAGGGTGGTGATGCAGCGGATCGCGGTGGTCTTGCCCGCTCCGTTGGGGCCGAGCAGCCCGAAGACCTCGCCCGGCCGGACCGACAGCTCCAGGCCGTCGACCGCCTTGGTCTCCCCGAACGCGTACCGCAGGCCCTCGCAGACGAGCGCGGGCTGAGCGGTGGTTTCCCGGACGTCGGTCATATCCCATCCACCTCCTCATGAAGGTTCTCGGCCAGTTTGCGCAGCGCCGGGACGGCGGCGGCCAGCGCCACCCGCTCGCTCTCGGACAGCCGCGCCACCTGCTCGCGGACCAGCGCGCCACGCCGTACCTGCCACTCCCGCAGCCGGGCCTGGGCGGCGGGGGTGGCCGTCAGCAGCGCGGAGCGCCGGTCCTCGGGGTCGGTCTCGCGGTGCAGATAGCCGGCCTTCACCAGCTGGTTGACCAGGGTGGAGACCGAGTTGCCCGCGAGGTAGAGCTCCTTGGCCGCGGCCGACACCCGGATCCGGGGGCTGGCCACGACCAGCCGCAACAGGTCCACCTGGGCACCGCGCAGCCGCGGCTCCGTCATTCCGGCCCGCAGCCGCCGCCGGATCAGCCGCTGGACTCCGGCCAGCACATCGGCGAACGAGTCGGGGAACTCCTCCGTAGCCATGCCTCCACGTTACCTCTCAATGAGAGGTAACTGTCGAGAGGCAATGGCCCGCTCGGCGGCGCACCGGCGTCGTCCCGGCCGTGCCGCACTGCTACGTCGACTTCGTGCCCGGCGCCGCCGACGACGGCGTGGTCCGCTTTCTGCCGACGCCGTCGACGAGCCCGGACGAGCAGCGCTTCGTGTCCATGTCGACTCCTTGACAAGGGGTATGGCCGACTTCAAACTGACGTTGCGCGTGGCGCAATTGGTTTCACAATATGCATCGAGGTGGTCGTGATGATTCCCGTGTGCCGTCTCGCCGATCTGCCGCGAGGCGAGGCCTTCCGGTTCGAGAACACCCCTCCCATAGCGGTGTTCCACACCGATGACGGTGAGGTCTATGCCATCGACGACACCTGCACCCACCAGGACGCCTCGCTGTCCGACGGCTGGCTGGAGGGGTGCGAGGTCGAGTGCCCGTTGCACGCCTCGAAGTTCGATCTGCGCACGGGCCGGGTGGACACCCCGCCGGCCAAGCTCCCCGTCCGCACCCACCAGGTCGTCGTCGAGAGCGGCATGATCTACGTGCAGCTGTCCCAGGACGCGCCCAACCTCCCGCGCTGCGGCGCCCACCGCCTGGCCGGCGAGGGGGTGGCATGAGGACCTTGGCCATCGTCGGTGCGTCGCTCGCCGGACTGTCGGCCGCCCGCGCACTGCGCAACCAGGGCTACGACGGACGCCTCGTCATCCTCGGCGAGGAGGCCCATCGCCCCTACGACAGGCCGCCGCTGTCGAAGGAGTTCCTCGCCGGAGACATACCGGAGTCCGCCCTCGCGCTCGAGACGGACGACGAAGCCCTCGACGCTAACTGGATGCTCGGCGCACGCGCCGTCGGCCTCGACCGGTCCGACCGCGCGATACGGCTGTCGGACGGCGGCACGGTCCATGCCGACGGGGTGGTGGTGGCCACCGAAGCGGCGGCCCGCACCCTGCCGACGGGACACGGCCTCGCCGGTGTCCATGTGCTGCGTACCCTCGACGACGCGCGTGCGCTGCGCGAAGACCTTTCGCGCGGGGGCACCCTCGTGGTGGTCGGCGGTGGGTTCGTCGGCGCCGAGGTCGCCTCGACGGCCCGTGCGCTGGGCTTCGAGGTCACCGTCGTCTCGGCCACACCGACCCCGCTCGCCGGTCCACTCGGACCCGAGATGAGCGGGCTCGTCTCCACCCTCCACACCGGGCACGGCGTCCGGTTGCTGTGCGGCACGGGCGTACGGGGGCTCAGTGGCCGGGACCGGGTGGAGGCGGTGCTGCTCGGGACGGCCGCCGCCTCGCGGCCGACACCGTCGTCGTCGGAGTGGGCGCCCGCCCCTGCGTCGAATGGCTCGACGGCTCGGGCGTGGCGCTGGCGGACGGTGTGCGGTGTGACCCGGGCGGCGGTACGAGCGTTCCGGGGATCGTCGCGGTCGGCGACTGCGCGGCCTGGTACGACCCCACAGTCGGGGCACACCGCCGGGTCGAGCACTGGACCGGGGCGCTGGAGCGCGCGGCGCCCGCCGTGACCACGCTGCTCTCCGGCGGCGCCGCCGCCCCCGAGCCCGTCCGCCCCCCGTACTTCTGGTCCGACCAGTACGGTGTCCGCCTCCAGTTCGCCGGATACGCCACCGAGGCTGGCCGGCGTCGGCTTCGCCGTCAAGATGGACAAGGGTGACTTCATCGGCCGCGCCGCGCTGGAGCGGCGGGCGGCCGACGTCCGGCACCGACTGGCCTGCCTCACCATCGACGACCCGCAGGCAGTGGTCATGGGCAAGGAGCCCGTCTACGACGGGGACCGCCCGGTCGGCTATGTCACCAGCGCCGCCTACGGCTACACGATCGGCAAGGGGATCGCGTACGCATGGCTGCCCGCCGACCTGGCCGCCGCGGGACGTTCCCTGTCCATCGGCTACTTCGACCAGCGCGTCCCCGCGGCCGTCGCCAAGGAGCCCCTGTTCGACCCGAGCATGCAGCGCCTGCGCGGCTGAGAAGGAGCCCGGCCCGTGACCGCAACCACCCTCGACGGCCGCGGCGTCACGGTCGGACGGCCGCTCTGACTGCTCCTCACCCGCAGGTCGGAGAACGCGACCGTGACGCTGTGCCATACGGGTACGAAGGGCATGGCCTGACACGTCCGCGACGCGGACATCGTCGTCGCTGCCGCCGAACGCGTCGTGTCCCCCAGGGGCCGCGCCAAGCCGCCCACTACCTCACGAAAACCCGACGGCATCACCAGTGGTGCCGTCCTGGAGAAGGGCAGGCGTGGCCGAGCCGAGTGGAGATCTGCTCGGCCGCCGCCCGCACCACCGGCAGCCGTCCGCTCGGACCTCGTTCAGCTGTGCCCGCAGACCGTCGAGGTCGGTGACGGTACGCGGCGTATAGCGGGGCAGCGAACCCACGAACCTGCTCTCGACTTCGGCCTCGGGCAGATGCGCCAGCAGTATTTTGCCGCCGACGGTGGCGTACAGCGGCAGATGGCGGTCCAGCCAGTTGTGTGCGGCCATGGGCGAGGGGCCGAGCGCCTGGTCGATGGTGACGGATGTGGCGCCGTCGAGGACGGCCAGACGGAGTGAACTGACAGTGGAGCCCTTTCCTGGTGCCCGCCCCCGGCCCCGGTGAGGCGCTGGTGCCTGCGCTCGGTGGTGGTCCTGTGACCCGAGGATCGAGCACCCCAAGAATGTGTCCGGACGCGAAATCACCCGGGCGGAGCAGCGTATGCCCCGCCCGTGTTGCGGCGTCACTCCGGCGAGTGTTGGGTGGCGGCGAGGAGACTCGCCGATGGACATACCCGAGGGAATCACACACAGTCGTCGCCACTTTCTCGGCGGCGCCGCCGCGACCGCTGTGGCGGCCCAATTCGCCATGACCGGCGATACGCCGGCGCGGTCCGCGATCGGCACATCCTTTGGCCCGGTGAAGCAGATCAAGGCCGGGGACCTGAATGTGGGGTACGTCGAAGCCGGACCCGCGAACGGACCTCCGGTCGTACTGCTGCACGGCTGGCCCTATGACATTCACAGCTACGTCGAGGTCACGCCACTGCTCGCCGCCAAGGGATACCGGGTGGTCGTCCCCTATCTGCGCGGCCATGGCACCACGCGATTCCTTTCCGGCAAAACACCCAGGGCCGCCCAGCAATCGGCATTCGCTCTCGACATCATCGCTCTGATGGACGCCCTCGAGATCGATCGGGCCATCCTCGCCGGCTACGACTGGGGGTCACGGACGGCCGACATCATCGCGGCGCTCTGGCCGGAGCGCTGCAAGGCGCTGATCTCCGTCACCGGCTATCTGATCGTCAATGTCGAAGCCAACAAGTTTCCGACGCCACCGAAAAGCGAATGGGCATGGTGGTACCAGTATTACTTCGCCACGGAAAGGGGCGTGCGGGGCCTCAGGAAGTACCGCCACGATTTGGCGGAGCTGGTGTGGAAGTTCAACTCGCCGACCTGGAAATTCAGTGCGGCGACCTTCGACCGCACCGCAGCGGCTTTCGACAACCCCGATTACGTCAGCATCGTGATCGACAACTATCGCTGGCGGCTCAGCCTGACCAAGGGCGAGCCCCGGTACGCCGCCATCGAAAAGCGCCTTGCCGCGGCCCCGGCCATCAAGGTGCCGACGATCACCATTGACGGAGCCTACGATCCATTCACGCCCCCGGGAAACGGTTCGGCCTATCGCAAGAAGTTCGTCGGTAAATACGCGCACCAGACCCTCAAGGTGGGACACAACGTTCCCCAGGAGGCTCCGCGAGCCTTCGCGGCGGCTGTCGTCGCGGTCGATGGATTCTGAGTCGCTGGCCGGTCGGCTGGTGGTTAGCCTGAAAGTCCTGCTGTGGTTGCCCGCACAGTCATCCGCGTCGGACGTGGGACGGCATACGCACAGAGGAGAGGGCACCACATTGCGCGAGGCCGCACTGGCGTCGGGCTATATCAGCGCGAAGGACTTCGACCACATCGTCAGGCCCACCGCCATGGTCGGCCAGGAGAAATCCCGGTCGGCGTAGCAGAATGGGTACGGGGTGGCATCGCGGTCCATCGCGGTGTCGCCTGGGCGACTCGCCGTTCCCATCGATGAGTTGGGAGGTTCGTCGTGAGCACATCCATCCGCGTATGGCCACGGCTGGTCTACGAGGAACTGGCTCCCATGGTCGCCTTCGTGAATCGATTGGTGCAGGTCGCGGGCAAGTACACCCTCGACGAGCCCTTCGAAGTCGGCTGGGGGAACATCGTCCTCGATGTCACACCCCGTGGGCTCAGGACACCAACGCTCCGGAAGCGAGATGTGACCTTCACCGTGCACTACCGTCTGCTCGACGGCGATGTGGTCATCGAGGCGGACTCGGGCTCACGGACCGTGCCGTTGTTCGACGAATCGCTGGCCGCGTTCTACGCGTCGTTCTGCCACGCGGTGGGCGAACTCGGCATTCGCCGCCCGGGCTCCTCGTTGATCTGCGAGATTCCCGGTGCCCCGGCGACCTTCGGAGACGATCGCGTCGAACGCCACTGGGATGACCGCACCGCTGGGCTGATCTGGAGCGCGCTGAACCTCGCCGCCGGCGGGCTCGAGGCGTGGCAGGCGCCCTTCGAAGGCCACCGCCCCCGGGTCGGGGTGATGTGGGGCGGTTTCGACCTCTCCGCCACACGCCACCGCGCACGGCCCACCGCGCCGCCGGCCCACGGCCCGGCGTTTCTCAAGAACGCCCAGGTCGAGGAGTACATGGCGGTGGGATTCGCGTTCGGCACCCCCGATGCGCCGGACGCGGGCATGTACGCCTACATCTGGCCCCAGCCGGACGGCCTCGAGGGCCGGTCCTGGGGTGTCGACGGCGCGGCCTGGAATCCCGACGCCGGTCTGGTTCTGCTGCCGTGGGCCACGCTCAGGGACACACCCAACCCGCACCAGTCCATCGTCGCGTTCGGTGACGCCGTCTACGACGCCGCCGTCGAGACGGCGGGCTGGCCGTCGGACCTCGTCGGGCCCCGCTGCGACGGTTGGTACATGAGCAGGACACCACCTTCCCCGGTCGAGGCCCAGCACCGCTGACGTCCGCCGCTATCGGGTCGGCCCGTACTCTACGAGGCCCCCTTCTCGGCCGGGGCGTCTGCGGTACCGCACATCGCCTGCTGGTACAGCGTCGACAGCGCGTCGTCGATGGGGTGGGGCTGCGGCTTGCCCGAGGAGTCCGGCTTGTTCCACCTCATGAGGTTGATCGCGACGGACACCTGACGCTTGCCGTCGGCCCGGGTCATGGACATCGTTCCGGCTCCCCACACCGTGCCGGTGTTGCCCCAGAAGGTGGCGCCGTCCGGGGTGCTGACCTTGTGCAGACCGAAGCCGTAGTCGATCGTCGTGCCGTCCAGGGCACGGACCGGGCCCGTGTGCTGCATCTGTGCCAGCGATGACTGGTCGACGATCTCGCCGTTGAGCAGCTTGCCGAAGAAACGGTTGAGATCCTCCATGGTCGATATCAAAGAGGCCGTCAGCCACACCCAGGACATGTTGTAGACGCTGTAGTCGCGCGGCGGGTCGATCAGGCCGTGCAGGGCCTCGTATATCCGTGGGTGCGGGCTCTCGATTTGCGTACCGGTCGGAAACTCGGTGTGCCGGAGCCCGGCGCGCTCGATCACATTCTCGGTGACGTACTTCTCGGCCGGGGTACCGGTCACCTGCTCAAGGAGTTGGCCCAGGAGCACGTAATTGGTGTTGGAGTACACCCCTTTCGGGCCTCCGGGCTCGCAGACGGGCGGCGCCGCGAGCCCCATCTCGATCAGCTCGGCCGGGTCGAACTGCCGGAACCGGTTGTCGTCCACCTTCTCGGGCGAGATGTCCGGCAGAGAGGGGACACCGCGGACGGACGAAAACGCGGAGGGGATGTAATCACAGATGCCGCTGGTGTGGTTGAGCAGCATCCGCACCGTGATCGCGCTGCCGCGCTCTCCCGGTACCAGCCGCGGCAGATAGCCGCCGATCGGCGCGTCGAGTCCGATCCGACCCTGCTCGACCTGGAGCATGATGGCGGCGGCGGTGAAGGTCTTGGTGATGCTGCCGACGCGATGGTGCATCTCGGGGCCGACGGGACGGCCGGTTTCGACATCGGCGACCCCGGAAGCGCCGCGCCATGTCCGGCCGCCGTCGCGCACCTCGGCGAACACCCCCGGCATCCCCGCGCGGTGGACACCGTCCAGGGCGGACTGAAGCTCCGCGGGAGCGAGATCGGTCGACGAGCCCGCGCCGTCGGCCGCCACGTCATACGCCTCGTTGGGTTCGGTTATCAAGACATCCGTCCTTTCATCCTCCATGAGTGCATCGGGGACTTTCCCCATTCAGGGCCCCGTTCAGGGCCCCGTTCAGGGCGCCACTCAGGGCGCCGTTCAGGGCGCGGCGCAGGGCGGCGCCGAGCTCGGCGTTCTGCCGCTGGGAGACCTCGGCGGACAGGATCGCCTGCGATCCGTGGAAGGTGCCGGGCCACTGATGCAGTTCGACCGACACGCCCGCCTGCAGCAGGCGCAGCGCGTACGCGATGTCCTCGTCGCGGTTGGGACACAGCTCTGCCGTGGCGATATAGGCCGGTGGCAGACCGGACAGATCGGCGGCCCGCGCGGGGGCGGCGTACGGTGTCGCGGCCTGGGAGCCCAGATACTGCCGCCACGCCGTGGTGGCCTTGTCGCGAGTGAACCAGGGCGTGTCCGTGAAGTTCCGCGCCGACCACGTCTCCTGCCGGTCGTCGAGCCCCGGTTGGTTCAGCAACTGGAAGCAGATCGCGGGCCCCCGCTCGTCACGCGCCCGCAGCGCCAGCGCGGCCGCGATCCCGCCGCCGGCGCTGTGGCCTCCGACCGCGATCCGCTCCGGGTCGACGCCGAGTTGGCCCGCGTGCTCGGCCGTCCAGTTGAGCACGGCGTAGGCGTCGTCCAGGGCGGCCGGGAAGCGATGTTCGGGGGCCAGCCGGTAGGCCACCGAAATCACCACCGCGCCGGAGCCGGAGGCGATCCGGGCGGCCCACGGGTGCTCGGTGTCCAGGCTCCCCATGACGAAACCGCCGCCGTGCAGCCAGACGATGGCCCCCTGCGCCTGATGCGGCCGGTAGATCCGCACCGCCACGTCCGGATCGGCGGCCACCGTACGGTCCTCGATCTCCATGTCCGCGGTGTCCGGTGCCGGGATCGCGGCGGCCAACCCGGCGAGGCTCGTACGCGCGGTGGACGGCTGGGTCAGATCAGTCCGGGGGAACAGCGGAATGAATGCTTCGAGTTCGGGATCCATGACGACCATCCTCACGGCCGTCCCCCGAGGGGTCATCCGCCATCCGTCGCGCATCCCGCCCCGATCACGCACCGACCGGCGCCCCTGCCCGTCTCCCCGCCCTTCTATCCTTCTGCCATGGAGGCACTGGCCGTACGGCTGTCGGGACTCGATCCGTACGTCGATGGCGCGATCCGCATCGTGGCGTTCTACGACACGCTGATGCGCCGACGGGTGGATCTCCCGGCGCTCGCCCGCGCCTCGGCGGGCCTGGCCGAATGCGTCGCCGGGATACGGCTGCACGGCACGGGACGGATGATCCGCGTCTCACCCCATGGCACGGAGGTGTCCACTCCGCAGTCGCCCGCGTCCACCACTGCGCCGATCACCCTCGACGACGAGGAGATCGGCACGGTGTGGCTGGAACGCCCCGGCTCGCCGGGCCCGCTCGACGAAGTCCTCCTCGACCGGCTCGCCATCGCCGCCGCGGCGGCCGTCGAGCGGTACGGCCCGGCCCGCACCACCATGGCCGACCCCGCCCTCGTCGAACTGGCGATCAGCGCCGGCAGCGACGAGGCGGCCAGAGCGCGGGCGCTGCGGCTCCTGGGGTTCGCCCCCGATCTGCCGGTCCATGTCGTCGCCGTACGCTCACGGCTCCCGCTCGACCGGATCGGCGGCCTGATCTGCCCGGCCCGCCCGGTGAAGGCGGCGCCGCTCGCCGACGTGGGTGTCCTCCTGGCCGCCACCGTGGATCCGGCCCGGTTTCCGGCGGACGTGCACGCGGGCATCGGCGCCGCCGGAAGCCCCGACCGATCCTGGCGGCAGGCCCGCACCGCCCTCCGCTTCACCACCGCGCGCGAACCCATCGTCCGCCACACCGATCTGGGCGCGCTGGCGCTTCTGGCCGAGATACCCCGGGACGCCGCGCGCGACAACGCCGACGTGGCCGCCATCGCCCGTATCGCCGGCAACGCCGATGACATGGAGGTGCTGGACGCCTACTGCGCCACCGGCTCCCTGCGCCGGGCAGCCGACCTGCTCCATCTGCACCACAGCAGCGTCGCCCGCCGGGTCGAACAGATCGCCAGGACCCTGGACATCGAGCTCACCGGGCCCACCGGGCTGACCCGGGCCAGGCTCGCCCTCACCCTATGGCGGCTGCACAACGCCTGAGCCGCCCACGATGCCGTTGGCCGGCCGGGAGCGTGTTCATGGTCTGGACTTGAGGTCGGGAGCCGTGCTCTTATGCCAACTACTCCTGATGACAACGTTGTACAGACTGAAGCACCGAGCCGCCACCCTTCCTCAGCCAAGGAGGATTCGTGCGCATCAGATCGTTCAGTCCGTTCAGTCCACCAAGACCGTCAAGGCGGTCCAGACCGCTGAGAAACCGAATCGCCCTGCTGATCGCGGTAATGCTGGGTGTCGCGGGACTGACCGCCGCACCCGCCGCGACGGCCGCGGACGATCCCCCCGAGGTCCATGGCCTCAAGGGCGAGTACTACACCCAGTCCGCCCCCGGCGCCTTCGACTTCCATGAGCTCAAGGCCACCGGGTTCGATCCGCGGCTCGACTTCGACTCCCTGGAGTCCCGGCTGCGTTCCGCCACCGGCCGGTCGGACGACGTCAGCGTCCGCTGGACCGGCCGGATCGTACCGGAGAAGACCGGGCCCACCACCTTCTCGATCAGCGGGGACAACGGCTTCCGCCTCTGGGTCGGCGGCAAACTCGTCATCGACCACTGGGTCGACGACTGGGACCGCGAACAGACCAGCGAGCCCATGGAGTTGACCGCGGGCACGGCGTACGACATCAAGGTCGAGTACTTCGAGCACTACGGAGGCTCCAACCTCCATGTGCGCTGGACACCGCCCGGCGGCACCAAGACGGCCATCCCGCAGTCCGCCTTGTCGCTGCCCGAGGGCTACGACTACAACGGCGCCATCGCCGCCACGGTCCTGGGGGACGGCCGGACGCTCAGGCTCGACTTCGCCCAGAAGCTCCAGACGCCCCCGGCCGAACTCGCCGACCACCTGACCGCCGTCATCGGCGGTGCCACCTGGCCGCTCGGCGAGGCCCGGCTGAACCAGGCCGATCCCGCGTCGCTGCTGGTCGCGCTCAAAGAGCCGGTCGTCGGCAACAAGACCGGCACCGCACGCGGCACCGCCGATGTCCGCTACGACGGAACGGGCGGTCTGACCGACGTGGATGGCAACGTTGTCAGATCCTTCTGGAGCAGCGGGGCCAACCACTCCACGTACGAACTGCGCACCCGGTGGGCCGACGATGTCACCCCGGCCAACGCCCACCGCGAGTACCCCAGACCGCAGCTGACCCGTGGCGACTGGCAGAACCTCAACGGCACCTGGCAGTTCGCCGCGGCCAGGGCGGGCGAGCAGCCGCCGGTGGGCAAGAACCTCGCCGAGAAGATCCTCGTCCCCTACCCCGTCGAGTCCCAGCTGTCGGGCCTCGAGCGGCACGAGGACCGCATGTGGTACCGGCGCACCTTCACCGTCCCTGCCGACTGGCACATCGGCTCCGGCAAGCGTCTACGGCTGAACTTCGGCGCGGTCGACTGGCGGACGGAGGTCTACGTCAACGGCACCAAGGTCGCCGATCACCAGGGCGGCTACGACAAGTTCGGCGCCGACATCACCGACGCCCTCAAACCGGGCCGTACCCAGGAGCTGATCGTCGGCGTCTACGACCCGACCGACGCCACGAGCGGTGAGAACCCGCCCCTCGGCAAACAGCGCCTCGACCCCAGTGGCATCTGGTACACCCCCTCCTCCGGCATCTGGCAGACGGTCTGGCTGGAGCCGGTGGCGGCCGACCACGTCGATTCGCTCAAGCTCACCCCGGATGTGAGCGCGGGCACCCTGACGGTCGAGCCGCGGGGCGTACGGGACGGCCTTCCGGTCACGGCGACGGCGTACGAGGGCAAGCGGCCCGTGGCCACCGCCACCGGGCGCAGCGGCACCCCGCTCACCCTGAAGATCCGCAACGCGCGCCTGTGGTCGCCGGACGATCCGTTCCTGTACGACCTCAAGGTGAGCGTCGGCTCCGACCGCGTCGGCAGCTACTTCGGTATGCGCTCCATCGCCGTCGAGAAGGTGAACGGCACCCCGCGCACCGTTCTCAACGGCAAGCCGGTGTTCATGATGGCCACCCTCGACCAGGGCTTCTGGCCGGACGGTCTGCACACCGCGCCGAGCGACGCGGCCCTGGCCTACGACCTGCGGATGCACAAGGCGATGGGCTTCAACGCTGTCCGCAAGCACATCAAGGTCGAACCGGACCGCTGGTTCTACTGGGCGGACCGGCTGGGCCTGCTCGTCTGGCAGGACATGCCCGCCATGACCGCGGGGGTGAACCCGGACGCGGCGTCCCGCGCCGAGTACGAGCGCGAGATGAAGCAGATGATCGACGAGCACATCAGCAGCCCGTCGATCGTCATGTGGGTCACCTTCAACGAGGGCTGGGGCCAGTACGACATGGCCCGCATCGCCGACCAGGCCAAGGCATGGGACCCGACCCGGCTGATCAACAGCATGTCGGGCCTCAACCTCGGTGCGGACGGCGGCACCGGCGACATCATGGACGAACACGGCTATCCGAGCCCAGCGCTGCCCCCGCACCCTGACGGCGAACGCGCCCTGGTCAGCGGCGAGTACGGCGGTCTCGGCCTGGCCGTGCCCGGACACGCCTGGTCGGTCCAGCAGTCCTATGTCGACGTCGACCCGGCCACCTACACCGACGACTACCTCACCAAACTGGCCGAGGTGCACGCCCTGGCCTGCCGGGGCGGCAACGGCGCGGTGTACACGCAGATCACGGATGTCGAGGGCGAGCTCAACGGGCTGCTCACCTACGATCGTAAGGTCACCAAACCCGATGTACGGCGGCTCAAGGCGGCCCACGAGGCGTTGATCGACGACGTGTCGCGGGCGACCCCCGCCAACTGCGCCTGACCCGAAGCCGCCCGGCGGACGTCTCCCGTCCCGCCGGGCGGCCTCGTCCGTGTCCTCGCGCGGCCTGTCCCTGGAACGTGTTCCCCGGTCGGCCCACCGGGAACACTCCGACCACCACGCCGCCCCGAGGAGGTTCCGCCACATGACCACCACTCCCGAAGCTTCGGGCCAACAACACAGGGTCGAGGACGAGTTGGTCCGTATGGTGCTCGCATCGTTCCGGAACACGCCGGATCCCCGTCTCAAAGAGGTGATGCAGGCCCTGGTGCTCCATCTGCACGCCTTCATCCGCGCGGTCCGCCCGACCGAGGCCGAATGGCAGCGGGCCATCGACTTCCTCACCGCGGCCGGACGCATCACCACCGACCGCCGCCAGGAGTTCGTGCTGCTGTCGGACGTCCTCGGCGCGTCCATGCAGACCATCAACGTCAACCACGAAGCCGCCGCCGACGCCACCGAAGCCACGGTGGTCGGCCCCTTCTTCGTCGAGGGCTCCCCCGAGATCCCCCTGGGCGGCGACATGGCCACCGGCGCCCCGGGAGAACCCTGCTGGGTCGAGGGCACCGTCACCGACACCGACGGCAACCCCGTCCCCGGCGCACGCCTGGAGGTGTGGGAAGCCGATGAGGACGGCCTCTACGATGTGCAGTACGACCACGGCCACCTCGCCGGCCGGGCCCACCTGTACACCGACGACAAGGGCGGTTACGCCTTCTGGGGGCTCACCCCCACGCCGTACCCCATCCCCCACGACGGGCCCGTCGGAGCCCTGCTCGACAAGACCGCGCGCTCGCCCCTGCGCGCTGCCCATCTGCACATCATGGCCACCGCACCGGGCCTGCGCACCCTCGTCACCCACATCTTCGTCGAGGGCGACAGCCTGCTGGACTCGGACGCGGTGTTCGGCGTCAAGGAATCCCTCGTCAAACGATTCGCGCGGCAGCCGGCCGGCACACCCGCTCCCGACGGACGGGACCTTTCCGGGGAGAGCTGGTCCCGCGTGCGGTTCGACATCGTGCTGCCCCCGCAAAGCACATGACGGGCTGACTGGCCGACGGGCCGACGGGCCCCTTCCCGGCCCGGGTTCACTTTCCCCCGGCCGGGTCGGCGGCGGCCCGGATCCGCGCGCCGAAGCCGTCCTCGCACAACGCCTGCCGCTCGCACTGGGCGTTCACCCAGGCCGACAGCTCGGCCACCCGGTATGCGTCCGCCGCGACGAGGTCGTTGCGCGGGCCGAAGGCGTTGAAGGCCATGTTGCCGTACGGCAGAAGGTTCTCCCGGCCGTCCGGGCCAAGGCCCACCGCGTCCGGGAAGGCCCGGAGCGGAAACACCTCCGCGAGCGCGGTGAAACCGTCGAACTCCCGGCCCTTGGCGAGACTCGAAGTGCTGCCAGTCCACCAGGGCGGCGTGCACCTGCTGGTAGCGGGCCGGCGCGTGGACGTCGTAGCGCGGGAGATATACGACCGGACCGGCCTCGTGCAGGTCCCGGTGCAGCGGTTCGGGGTCGAGGAGGTGGTCGTGGGCGAACGGGTCGGCGTCGCTGACGGGCGGCACGACGGCAGGCTCCATTGCCTCGGTCATCGCGGCTCCTTGGGACGTAATGAGGTCAGAGGTCGAGGACGAGGCGGTCGCCACAGGACCTCGACACGCACAGCAACATGCAGTCGTTCGCCACCCATTCATGGTCGGCCGGCACCGAGTCCCGATGGTCCGGCCGTCCCTCCAGCACGGGGGTCAGACACGTCCCGCTGGTGCCCTGCTCGCAGGAGGACAGCACGTCCGCGCCGGCCCGGCGCACCGCCTCGAGCACCGAGGTCTCCGGGGTGACGGTGACCGTGCGTCCGGTACGCCGCGGCTCCACCTGGAACGGTGTGTCCCGCACCGGCGCGGTCCGCGTGGCGGCGGTGAAGCGCTCGACCCGCAGGGCGTACGGCGGCCAGGCGGCGCAGAACGCTTCGACGGCGGCGAGCAGCGGGGCGGGGCCGCAGCAGTACACCTTGGTGTCCGGTCGCGGTGTGCCCAGCCGTCGCCGCACAGGGAGTACTGCCGGGCCGTCCCGTCCGGCAGCACCAGGTCGATATGGGAACCAGGACCGACTCGCCGCTCTGTGTCCTCACCCGGCCATCATCGGATTCCTCCCAACCCGTCAAGGGCGCTCCCGCTTTGCGATCCGCTCCTCGGGGGTCAATCCTGGTGGAGAGGCATGCCGACCGATCGTGTGGACCGAGCGCAGGGGCCGCGCAGCCTGCGGCGACCGCGGCCCGAGCAGGGAGCGGGTTCCGGATGAGACTTGTCGTCGACCTCAATCGGTGCCAGGGATTCGCGCAGTGCGTGTTCCTCGCCCCGGATGTGTTCGCCCTGAACGGCGAAGAGGCACTGCTGTTCTCGCCGCAGTTCGACGAGGCGCAGCGCGAGCTGGTGGAACGGGCCGCGGCGGCCTGTCCGGTCCAGGCCATCCTCGTCGACTACTCCGACGAGCCGACGAAGGGGGTGGAGCCCCGTGTCGGCTGAGAGCGAGGTCGAGGTCCTTCGGCGAGAGGGGCGTATCGTCGTCGTCGGTGCCTCGCTGGCCGGTCTGCGCGCGGCGGAGACCCTGCGTGACACGGGGTTCACCGGGTCCCTGACCATGATCGGCGATGAGCCGTACGAGCCGTACGATCGGCCACCACTCTCCAAGCAGGTGCTGCTGGGGCGGGCGCATGCCGAGGACACCGCACTGCCGCGGCGGCGCGATATCGACGCCGAGTGGCGGCTGGGCTTTGCCGCCGAGAGCCTGGACCGGGACACCAAGCAGGTACGCCTGGCCAACGACGACACGGTCGCCTACGACCGCCTGCTGATCACCACCGGAACCAGGGCCCGCCCCTGGTTCCACCCCGAACAGGAGGCGCTGGACGGGGTGTTCGTGCTGCGCACCCGCCACGACGCCGCCCGGCTGTACCGGAAGCTGGCCGCCGGCCCGTCCCGGGTGCTGGTGGTCGGCGCCGGTTTCACGGGGTCCGAGGTCGCCTCCGCCTGCCGGGAGCGGGGTCTGGAGGTCACCGTCGTGGAACGCGGCCCGACACCGCTGGTGGGCGCGCTCGGCGGAGTCGTCGGCGAGGTGGCGGCCCGGCTCCAGCGCGATCGCGGGGTGGACCTGCGCTGCGGCACCAGCCTGACCGCGCTGGAGGGCGACGAGGCCGGACGGCTCAGGCGCGGCCACCTGTCCGACGGTTCCGCCATCGACGTGGACGTGGCGGTGATCGCGCTCGGCGCCATACGGAACACCGAATGGCTCGCCGGCTCCGGGGTGGCCGCCGGTCCCCGGGGGATCGCCTGCGACGCCGGTTGCCGGGTGTTCGACGTCAACGGCATCGTCACCGATGACATCTACGCCGCCGGTGACGTCGCCCGCAGCCCCCATCCGCTGTTCGACTACCAGTTCCTGGCGCTGGAACACTGGGGCAACGCGGTCGAACAGGCCCAGATCGCGGCCCACAACATGATCTGCGCGGCTCCCGACCGCAGTCCGCATCTGTGGCTGCCGACGTTCTGGTCGGTCCAGTTCGGCGTCAACATCAAGTCCGTGGGCGTCCCCACGATGGGCGACCAGTTGGTCATATCCCAAGGGATACTCGCCGAGAAGGCGTTCGTCGCGGTGTACGGATACCGCGGCCGTGTCATCGCCGCGGCCTTTTTCGACCGAGCGAAGTGGCTGGGCTTCTACCGGGAGCGGATCGAGCGCGGCGCACCGTTCCCGCCCGACTATCCCCTGGTCGACCGCCGGACCGAAGCGCTGCAGCCGGTCGATCCCGCCCTGCCCGACCCCCACCTCCCCACCCACCAGCCCACCGTCACACTGACGGGTCACTCACCGAGCGAGCGGCGTATCGAGTTCGTCCCGTCGCGGGCCTGATCCCGTCGCGGGCCTGACCGCGTCTGACCCACGCCTGACCAGGCATGACCGCGCCTGACCACCGGCCCCGGACCGCCCGAAGCCTCTAGGAGACACCATGACGACGCTCGGCAGCATGTCCGCACGCATCAACGACTACGCCAACCGGGCCGATCCGTACCCGCTCTACGCGGAGCTGCGCAAACAGCCGGTCATCCGAGAGGACGACGGCACCTACCTGGTCAGCACCTACTACGAGGTGAGGAGCCTGGCCAACGACCCACGGCTCAGCAACGACACGCGCAACCGCGTGCCCGGCTGTGCTCGCCCCGGGGAATCGGAGGAGGACACGGGCCTGCCGCCGAGCTTCATCTTCACCGACCCGCCCGAACACGACCGGCTGCGCAATGCGGCGAACCGGCCGTTCGGCCCCCCGCACAGCCCCCGGTTCCTCCACGATCTGCAAGCGGACCTGGGCAAGGTCGTCACCGAACTGCTTGACGCCTTCGAGGGAAAGGACCAGGTCGACATCGTCGAGGACTTCTCCTACCCCCTTCCGGTCACGGCCATCTGCAAGGTCCTCGGCGTGCCGCGTGAGGACGAGCCGCGCTTCCACGGCTGGGCCGACGCCCTGGCGGCCGGGATCGATCCGCACCGCGCCGAGGGCGCCGAAGGCGGCCAAAGCCCCCAAGAGAAGTCGGACAAGGCACGCCAGGAGATGGGCGTCTACCTGGCCGATCTGATCGATGCCGCACGCCGCCGTCCCCGCCCCGGGATCCTCAGCGCCCTCGCCCCCCACACCGGCCCCGGCGGCAGCATGACACCGAAGGATCTGGTGGCCACGGCGGTGCTGCTCCTGGTCGCCGGCCACGAAACCACCGTCAACCTGATCACGAACACCACGCTCACCCTGCTGCGCCACCCCGATGTCCTCCGGCGGTTCCAACACGACCCGGACCTGGCCACCCCCCTCATCGAGGAGGTGCTGCGCTACGAACCCCCGGTCCAGTTCGTCCCGTGGACCACCGCCCTGGCCGATATCGACATCGCCGACACCACCATCCCCAAGGGCTCCCCGGTCTGGCTCATGCTGGCCGCGGCCAACCGCGACCCGAGACGCTTCGAGGACCCCGACCGGTTCATGCCCGACCGCAAGGACAACGAACACCTCGGCTTCTACACCGGCATCCACTACTGCTTCGGCGCCCCGCTCGCCCGTATAGAGGCGCATCTCGCCCTGCCCGAACTGTTCCGCCGGGTCAAGGACTTCCGGCTGCTGGAGGACCCGCCACCGTACCGCGCCAACGCCGTGCTGCGCGGCCCCCGTCACCTTCCCGTGGCGATCGAGGGCGTCACCGCCTGAGCGCCGGCCCGACTCCCCTCGAAGCTCCTGTCCGCACTGCGGCACCTGTGGCAGAGTTGAGCAGGGCTGTGCTCCGGGGGCCCGCGGAGCCGACTCCGACCAGGGCCTTCGTCGGGGTGAGGGGGATGTGTGGCACGGGTGATCGACGGCCGTTTCGAGTTGCTGGGGCGGCTCGGCGGTGGCGGTATGGGACTGGTGTGGAGAGCGCATGACCTGGCACTGCACCGTGAAGTCGCACTCAAGGAGGTCCGCCCGCCCGACCCGGGACTCGCCGAGTACGACCCCGAGGCCGCCCGCGCGCTGCGCGCCCGTGTCCTGCGGGAGGCCAGGGCGCTCGCGCGTATCGGTCACCCCAACGTGGTGACCATCCATCACATCGTGGACGGCGACGAACACACGTACCCGTGGCTCGTCATGGAACTGATCGCCGGTGGTTCGCTCCAGGGCCGGCTCGACCGCGGTCTCCTCTCCCCCGCCGACGCGGCCCGGCTCGGGCGGGGGATGCTGGCCGGACTGGAGGCGGCACACGCCGCGGGCATCCAGCACCGGGACATCAAGCCCGCCAACATCCTGCTGCGGCCCGACGGCAGCCCGGTCCTCACCGACTTCGGCATCGCGGCCGTCCAAGGGTCCACCGCCCTCACGGCCGCAGGCTCCGTCATCGGCACACCCGACTACATGGCGCCCGAGCGCGTGTCCGGCGAGGACGGCGGGCCGGAGGCCGACCTGTGGTCACTGGCCATGACGCTCTACGTCACCGTCGAGGGGCGCAACCCGATGCGCCGCGGCAATACGCTCGCCACGCTCGCGGCCGTCCTCGGTGAGGATGTGCCGCCGCCGGAGCATGCCGGAGCGCTGACCGCCGTACTGATGTCCGTCCTGGTACGCGACCCGCAGGAGCGACCGGACGCCCGGACGCTGGACCGGTTGCTGACGGAAGCGGAGGCGGCGGCCGAATCCGCGCCGGCCGCCGGGCCCGTGGCGGCGGCCGAATCCGCGGCGGCGTCTGGACAGGCGCCCGCGGCCGGGGCCGCGGCGGCCAAGGCTCCCGCCGACGGTCCCACCTCCTACCCGCTCGCCCCGCCCCACACGGCCGCACCGCAGCCGTCGCGGCCCGTGCCGCAGCAGGGCGAGCCGCCCGTGTATGTGTCCCCGCCACCCCCGCCGATGCCGCAGGCACCACCGGTGCACCCGCCGGCGCCGCCGCCGGTGGCCCCGCCACGGCGCGGCTGGGTGTACGGGTCGGCCCTCGGTGCGGTCGTACTCGCGGGCGCCCTCCTCTGGGTGCTGCTGCCCTCGGGTGACGGCTCCGACGGCGACAACGCCTCCCGAGCACCCGACACTTCCGGCAGCCCGGGCAAGGCGTCGGCCGACACCCCGAGCAATGGCGCGAGCGACGGACCGAGCAGCGGCAAGAAGATCACCATCGGTATCAAGACCGACCAGCCCGGCATCGGCTTCAAGACGCCGGACGGCCGCTACACGGGCTTCGACGTGGACGTGGCCACGTACATCGCCAAGGCGCTCGGCCACAATCCCGCCGACATCGAGTGGAAGCAGACCCGCAGCAGCGAACGCGAGGCCATGCTGGAGCGCGGAGACGTCGACTTCGTCGTCGCCTCGTATGCCATGACCGACGCGCGGAAGAAGAGGATCGACTTCGCGGGCCCCTATCTGGAGGCCCACCAGGACGTCCTGATCGGCAGGGACAACACATCCGTCGGCACGGCCCAGGACCTCAACGGTCGGAAGGTCTGCGCGGTCACGGGGTCCGTCTCCGCGCTCAACGTCCGAACGAAGTTCGCACCGCAGGCGCAGGTCCGCGAACGCGACACCTACGCACTCTGCCTCTCCGATCTGAGGGACGGAGCCGTGGATGCCATCACCGGCGACGACGCCATTCTCGCCGGCTACGCCGCCGCGCAACCGAACGGGTTCAAGCTGGGCGGCCTCGCGATGACCGAGGAGCGCTACGGCATCGGCATCCGCAAGGGCAGCCCGCTCAAGGACAAAATCCAGCGGGCGTTGGACAAGATGACGGATGACGGGTCCTGGAACAGGGCGCTGAGCAAGAACCTCCCCCTCCTGCAGACGGACGCGCCGACCCGGTGACGGGCCACCAGCAGATCGGGCTGAATCCTTTCGCGCGGCCCGCGCCTCTTATTCCTGCACCGACAAACGTCGGGCCGGGATGTGGAGGTTGTCGTGATCGTTGGTATCGGCATAGCCGTTGGTGTGGTGCTGCTCTGCACCTGCATGTTCGTCATGAAGCGCAAGCGAGGTGGGCGTGGCTGACTCGGCTTGGCCCAGCGAACAGTTGGTCGTCGCCGCGCAGCGCGGTGATGTCGACTCGATCGCCGCGCTGGTGTCGGGCTCACACCCGAATGTGCAGCGCTTCGCCCACTCCCTGTGCGCGACCCCGGAGGACGCCGAGGACGCGGCGCAGGAAGCCTTGATCATCCTGTATCGCAAGATCGGGATGCTACGAGCCTCCGGCGCGCTGGCGTCGTGGATGTTCCGCATCGTCCGCAACGAGTGTCTACGGCGCGCACGGACCATGATGCGGGGCCACCCGCCGTTGCCGGACACTGCCGTGGACTCCGCCGAGGACGAGGCGCTGCGGCGCCTGGACGCGAGCAGGGTGGCGGCGGCGGTCGCCGCGCTGCCACCCGATCAGCGCCGGGTGCTGATCATGCGAGACGTGCAGGGCCACAGCGGACGGATGGTGGCCGACGCACTGGGCCTCAGTACGGCGGCGATGAAATCGCGTCTGCACCGAGCCCGCGCGGCCGTTCGGCACACGCTCCGTGCCGCCACACCCGACTCACCTCCCGGAGGGAAGCCATGACCGGAACGAAGGCCGACGATCCCGGCTTCGCAAGCGCCTCCCTGCCCCGCCACCTGGTGCGCGGCGCGGTGGGATTCGGCGCGCTGATCGGCTCGGTCGCGCTCATACCGGCCGTCGGGCCGGTCAGCCTGGTGCTGCTGCCGGCCGGTCTGTTCGCGTTGCGCGGGTGTCCGATGTGCTGGGCGGTCGGGCTGGTGCAGACCATTTCCCGGGGCCGTTTGGAGCGCTCCTGCGAGGACGGCCAGTGCACACTGACCGTCGCGGACCGCGGGAAGCGCCACAGCGACTCGGTTGCCGCCCCCTGGCCAGGCGGTACTCGCCAACCGGCCCGTCGTACGCGCCAATCCAATTATCCTGCCGGGATGTCTGACGAACGTTTGATTCTGAGCAGCGTGGCGCCCGGCGGCCCGGTCCACGGCCTTGCCGTCGTCGATGTGGACGGGGAGCCATTGGTGGTGTGCACCGGCTTCTACAAGCTGTGGACGTGGGCTCCGTTGCGGGACGAATGGCTGGAGCGGCCATTGACGTCCGCCTTCGCCGCCGAGCACCCGGATGCCGAGAACGATATCGACTCGGTTGCCGTGGCCGTTTTCGACGGGCGCGTGGTGCTGGCCGCCGGCGGTGATGAGCAGGGAGCGTCCATCTGGGACCTGTTCAGCGGCGAGTTGCTGCGCGGGAACACCCACAACGGGCCCTATGTCGCGTCCATCGCCACGGTGAAGAACGAGGGACCACCGCTGTTCGTGGCGAGTAGTGGGATCCACTGGGACGGAGTCGAGCTGTGGGGACTCGGCGAGGAGCCGCCGATCGAGCTGGAGGCCGGCTCCGTCTGGGGTCTCGCCACCGCGCGGATCGACGGCCGCTCCCTGGTCGCCGGGGGCGGGGAAGAGGGGGTGACGGTATGGGACGTCGCGAATGGTGAGGAGGTCGCGTCGTGCTACGTGGACGACGAGCAGCGGTCATACGCTGTCGGTTTTTCCGAGGTCGACGGCCGTCCTGTCGTCGTGGCGGGCACGGACGCGGGGAAGGTGTACGTGTTCGACCTGGCCGCGGGCGAGGACGACCATCCGATCCACGAACCGGCCACCGGCCATGAGGGCGGGATCAACGCCTTGGACATCGCCATGGTCGGCGACCGGCCGGTCGCGGTGACCGGTGGCGAGGACGGGACGGTACGGATCTGGGACCTCGCCGGCGGTCGCCCCGTCGGGCCGCCGCTGACCGGCCACGACGCGCGCGTCGAAGCCGTGGCGGTCACCACGTTGCGGGATCGCCCGGTCGCCCTGACCGCCGGCCGGGACGGCACCGTACGCGTCTGGGACCTGACTCTCTGACGATCCCGCCCGTACGGCGGCATGGCCTCGGACCCTCGCCGGGTATCGAGCCGACAGCCACTTACCCGCCGAGGTCGGCAGCGGCCTCGGCGTCGGGGCCCGAGCACACGGGTCCGGTGGTCATGCGGCAGCTCGCCTCGCCGAGGCCGTCGGCGAGGGCCCGTACCTGGTCGGCGGTGAGCACGTCGATGAGCAGTTCCCTGACCATGGCGACGTGGCCGGGCGCCGCCCGGACACCTACGAGGCCAACGTCGGCCTCGGCCTGCCCGAGGACGCCCGCGACCACACGGCCGCCGCCCAGATGCTCACCGCCCTCGGCATCACCGAGCTGAACCTGCTCACCACCAACCCCGACAAGGCACGGCAACTGGCCGACCTCGGCGTCACGCTCGCCCGGACCGTCCCCACCGGCGTCCACACCACGCCCAGCAACCTGCGCTATCTGCACGCCAAGGTCCAGCACACCCGCCACACCATCGCCCTCGCCCCCGTGCCGTGCCTGGCCGGCTGAGCCCCTTGGCGCTGACGACTAGTTCGGAGTTCTGACCACGAGCGCGCGCAGCGCCTTCACCAGCCGCGCCGCTTCCTCCTCGCCCAGCGGGGCAAGAAAATCGCGTTCCGCCGCCTCGCGGGCCTCCTCCGCATCGGCCCGCACCCGCATGCCCCGCTCCGTCAGCTCGACCACGTTGCGGCGGCGGTCCTCCTCGCTGCGGCGCCGCTCCACCAGGCCCTTGTTCTCCAGCGCGTCGATGAGCGCGACCATCGTCGTACGGTCCACACCCAGCCGCCGTGCGGCCTCCAGCTGCGACAGCGGGCGGCCCGCCGCCAGCACCGCGAGCACCGCCAACTCCCGGGCGTCCAGCCCGAACCGGGCCAGCGCGGGCCCGGCGTGCTCGGACAGCCGTAGTTGCGCGTGCTTGAGCAGGTAGCCGAGCCGAGCGCCGAGCAGTTCCTCGACCGCGGCACCGTCCTCGTTGTTCTCCGCCATTCCGACATCGTACCCATCAACTGATAGTCAGCATCGCTGACGATCGTCTATCGTGACGGTCATGGCGATTGACGCACCCCTGTGTGCTCTCCGTTTCGGCGTCAAGACGACGCCCATGCACCTCGGCTACGACGAGATCCTTCGCGTCTGGGAGGAGGCCGACGAACTGCCCGAACTCGACGACGCCTGGCTGTGGGACCATCTGATGCCGCTGGCCGGACCGCCCGGCGGCGCCGTTCTGGAGGGCTGGACGCTGCTGGCCGCGCTGGCCGCCCGTACCAGCAGACTCCGCCTCGGCCTGCTCGTCACCAGCAACAGGCTGCGTGCCCCCGCCCATCTGGGAAAGATCGCCACCACCGTGGACGTGATCTCCCAAGGGCGCCTGATCATGGGCCTGGGCGTCGGCGGCACCCGGCAGCCCCACGGCCCCAACCCGGCCGTCGCCGAGTACGCCGCCTACGGCCTCCCGCTCCCGACTCCCGGCGAGGGCCTGGCCCGCCTCACCGAGACGATCACCATCCTGCGCCGTATGTGGAGCGAGGAGGTCTTCGACCACGACGGCCCCTTCACCACCCTGCGCGCCACCCGCAACGGCCCCGGCCCGGTCCAGCCCGGTGGCCCGCCGCTGCTGCTCGGCGGCTGGGGCGATCGCACGCTGCGCATCATCGCCGAGCACGCCGACATCTGGAACGTCCCCGGCCCGCCGCACAACGCCACCGACTGGATCGCCGAGCGCGCCCGCGTCCTGGACGCGCACTGTGAAGCGATCGGCCGCGACCCCGCCGAGATCACCCGCTCCGCGCAGATCATCGTGGACTACGCCGATCCCGCCGCCACCCGCGGCCACGTCCACGCCCTCGCCGCCGCCGGCATCCGGCACATCGTGCTGGCACTGCCCCGCCCCTATCCGGACAGGGCCGCCCGCTGGCTCGTGGACGAGATCATCACCCCCGTGCGGGAGAAAGGCGCCTGAGGATGGCGCTCGTCGGCGCCGGCGAGGGCGTGTGCGCCGGCGAGGGCGTATTTCAGGGGCGGGCACCCTGCCATTGCGCATCCTGCCATTCCAGGGCGATGATCACGGCGGCGGCGTCGTAGGGCCGCTGTACGTCGAGGCCGGTGTACTTCTCGAACGCGTTCAGCCGGTTCAGCACGGTGTTGCGGTGGCACTCCAGCAACCGTCCCGTATCGCCCAGGCTTCCCGTGTCCAGGTAGGTGGCGACGGTTTCCAGGATCTTCCGCCGTTCCAGATCCGTGCACTTCTCCAGGTACGGGAACACGATCTGCCCCAGATCGCATCCGACCCCGGCCAGGAGGTGCCGGGTCACCGAGCGCCAGCGGTCCGACAGCGTGGCAACGCCCGAACTGTCCAACGGCAGGTCGATCATGATCTCTCTCGCGGCCGAGGCGGCGTCGCGGACACGCGCCAGCCCTCTGGCGACCGGCGCGACCGCGACCGCCATATCGGCGAAGAGGTCCTTGACTCCTTGGGGGAGTCTGCCCAGGGCCGGCTCCGCCGTCGGCCACAGGAACAGGGTGTGGTGGCCCATGTCGTAGTCGAAGTAGACATGGCCGTACCGTGGGGTGCTCCGGATCCTCCTGCGCACGACGACTCCGTCGTCCCGGGAGACGGCGGCCACATAAAAGTTGTCCGAGGTGGACACGCGCAGCGCGCCGGCTATCCGCTCGAGGGCGGCCTCGGTCGGCCTCGTAGTGCCGAACAGCTGGGCCAGGTAGTGCCGTTGGAGATCCGCGTTGGCCTGCTCGATGGCCAGCTGTTCGGCGAGGTAGTGCTCCTGGACGTGTGCCGCGAACTCGTCCACCGTGGTCCACACCCGTCCGGCCTTGCGCACCAGCAGCGCCGGGTCCATCCCGGAGGCCGGGTCAGCCAAGTGTTCCCACAGCACGGTGAAGTCGAGCCGGACGGCGCGCAGCAGGCTGTCCAGCGGAACGGCCTGCCGGGCGCGCCGCGTGCCCAGCGGCTCGGCGATGGCCACCAGGGCGCTGGTGGTTCCGTCCGAGCGCAGGCTGTCCAGGATCGCCGTGAACGACTCGACGCTCGACCGCCGCAAATCCTCCGCCGTGAGTTCGGAATCGGCGTAAGAAGGGTCCGTCATGGTGCGTGCGAGGAACTGTTCCACCATCGCGCCCAAACGACCGCGCGTCCGCTCGATGAGATCGTCCCAGAGCCGTTCGTCCTGACCGGACACGCATGTCTCCTTCCTGCCGGTGCGGGCCCCGGAATATTACGGTGTCGGGCCGGGTGGCATGACATCGCCCCGCTCCGTCCACCGGTTGTGCATACGCCAAATTTTTGGCTCTCCGCCCAGTGCAACATTTCATTGTCGACCCACCCGGCCGCTGACACTCTTCCGTTTGCGCACCCTTCGGTGCCAGGCAAAGGAGGAGCTCGTGGCAGTGGAAACAGGCGTGGACACCACGCGCGCAGATGCTTCCGACGACGAGGACCCGGGCTATCGAAAGAGTCTTTCCCATCGCCAGATACAGATGATCGGTATCGGCGGCGCCATTGGCACGGGGCTCTTTCTGGGCGCCGGTGGACGACTCGCTTCGGCAGGCCCCGCCCTGGTATTCGTCTATGCCTTCTGCGGGGTCTTCGCCTTCTTCATTCTGCGGGCGCTCGGCGAACTGGTTCTGCACCGCCCGAATTCCGGTTCCTTCGTCTCCTACGCGCGGGAGTTCTTCGGCGAGAAGGCCGCCTACGTCGCCGGCTGGGTGTATTCCGTCTCCTGGGCGCTCACCGCCATCGTGGACATCACCGCGGTCGCCACGTACTTCCATTACTGGCCAGCGCTCACCAGCGTCCCGCAGTGGCTCCTGGCGCTCACCGCGCTGCTCGTCGTGACCTGCGCCAATCTCGTCTCCGTCCGGCTCTTCGGTGAGCTGGAGTTCTGGTTCGCCCTGATCAAGGTCGCCGCGATCGTGGTCTTCCTCATCGTCGGCGCCGTGATCCTCGCGGCCGGGTTCCCGGTGGCCGACCATGACGCCGGTGTGTCGTCGGTGGCCGAACACGGCGGAATCCTGCCGAACGGTCTGCTCCCGGCGGTGGTCATCGTGCAGGGCGTCGTCTTCGCCTACGCCGGGATCGACCTGATCGGCGTCGCCGCGGGCGAGACCGAGAACCCCACCAAGGTGATGCCACGGGCCGTCAACGCCGTCATCGTGCGCATCGCGGTGTTCTACGTCGGCTCGACGGCGCTGCTGGCCCTGCTGCTTCCGTACGACTCCTACCGGGCCGAGGAGTCGCCGTTCGTGACGTTCTTCACCGAGATCGGTGTGCCCGGAGCCGGTGGCGCGATGAACCTGGTGGTGCTCACGGCGGCGCTGTCCAGCCTCAACGCGGGGCTGTACTCCACGGGCCGCATCTACCGTTCGATGGCCCGCACCGGGACCGCGCCACGGTTCATGGGCCGCCTCAGCCGCCAAGGTGTGCCGTACGGCGGAGTCCTGTTCACCGCCGTGCTCGCGCTCATCGGCGTCGGCCTCAACGCCGTCGTCCCCGAGCGTGCCTTCGAGATCGCGATCAACGCGACGGCCCTGGCGATCCTCTGCACCTGGGCGACCATCGTGCTCTGTCAGCTGCGGCTGTACCGCTGGTCGCGACAGGGCAGGGTGGCCCGTCCCGCGTTCCGACTGTTCGGCGCCCCCTGGACGTCGTACCTGACCCTGCTGTTCCTGTTCGGGGTCCTCGTCCTCATGCTCTTCGACTACCCCGTCGGGACCTACACCCTCGGCACGTTGGTCCTGATCGTCCCGGCGCTCGTCGCCGGCTGGTACGCCGTACGGGGCCGGGTCCTCGCAGCCGACCGCACCTCCTCCGTACCGTCTCCGGCCCCCTCTCCGTCTTCCTCCCAGCGCCCCTGACCCCCTTCCCGAAGGAGAACGCACCCATGACCGTCGAGCACACCACCACGAGCCCCGATGCCGAGTTGTTCGTGCGGGACTTCCGCTCACTGAGCCGGATCGGTGAAACACCCGGCGGAGGCGTCGACCGGCAGGCCGCGACCGTCGCCGACTCCCAGGCGCGGGCCTGGTTCACCGCCCTGCTGAGCCAGTACGGGTTCACGGTCGAGGTCGACGCGGTGGGCAATGTCTTCGGGCTCCTGGAGTGGCACCCAGGAGCCCCGTACGTACTGGTCGGCTCGCACCTCGACAGCCAGCCCCTGGCCGGCAGGTTCGACGGGGCGTACGGTGTCGCGGCCGCCCTGCACGCGGGCCGGCGGCTGGCCGCCGGCCACGACCCGGCGCACCGCCCGAAGTACAACCTGGCGGTGGTGGACTGGTTCAACGAGGAGGGGGCGCGGTTCGCCCCGTCCATGATGGGCAGTTCGGTCTTCACCGGGAAGACGGCGGTGGCGGACGCCCTGGCCACCCGGGACGCCGACGGGGTGTCCGTCGCCGAGGCCCTGGCGGCCATCGGGCACACCGGGTCCGGAACCGGGCCGGTGCCCGCCGCGTGCGCCGAGATCCACATCGAGCAGGGACGGTCCCTGGAGGACTCCGACACCACGATCGGACTCGTGCACTCCTGCTGGGCGGCGGAGAAGTTCACCGTCACCGTGCACGGCGAGCAGGCGCACACCGGGTCCACCGTCATCGCCGACCGCCGTGACGCCCTCCTGGGCGCGTCCCGTCTGGTGGTGCTGCTGCGTGCGCTGGCCGACCGCTATCCGGCCGGTGCGCTGCACACCTCCGTCGGACAGCTCACCGTGCTGCCCAACTCCCCCGTCGTCGTCCCCCGTCAGGTCGATCTGACGATGGATCTCCGCTCCGCCGACGAGGACGTGCTCGCCGAGGCCAAGCAGCTGCTGGAGCAGGGCATCAAGCTGATCGAGGACGAGGCGCGGGTCCGGATCGAGGTCCGCGGCTCCCATGCGTGGGGTGTCCGTCCGTACCCGGCGGCCGGGGTGGACCTCGCCCGCGACTGCGCCGACTCCCTGGGGCTGACCAGCCGGCCGGTGTACACGCTGGCCGGACACGACTCCATCAACATGAACGACGTCGTGCCGACCGTGATGCTGTTCGTCCCCAGCCGCGAGGGCGTCAGCCACAACGAGGGCGAGTTCACCGAGGACAACGACCTGTGCGCCGGAGTCGATGTGCTGACCGAGGTGGTCCGGCGGCTGTGCGAGGGCGCGCTCGATGGCTGAGTCCGGACGTCTGACGGTGGCGGTCCTCCAGGCCACCAGCGTGGTCGGCGACGCCGGCCACAACCTCGCGACCCTTGAGCAGTACGCACGGCAGGCCGCGGCGGGCGGGGCGCGGCTTCTGGTGACCCCGGAGCTGTTCCTCAGCGGCTACGATCCGACGGCCGTCGCCCACGACGACGGAGCGCGACACCGCGAACTGCTGGCCGCCGTCGCGCGGTCCACCGGTGTGGCGCTCGTCGCCTCGACCGTGGACCAGCAGGACGGCGAACGCTTCATCAGCGCCTCGCTCTTCGACCACCTCGGACGCGAACTGACCAGGTATCGCAAAACACATCTGTTCGGCGAGGCGGAGAACACCCTCTTCACGCCCGGCCGCCGGCCTCCGCAGGTCGTCCCTCTGCACGGTGTCCCCGTGGCGCTCGGCATCTGCTTCGATGTGGAGTTCCCCGAGTTCACCCGCGCGGTCGCGCTCTCGGGCGCCGAGCTGCTGTGCGTGCCCACCGCGGTGCCGCTGCGCCCGCCGGTCGGCAGGCGGCCCGCGCCGTTCGACACCCGTCTCGTGCCCGGCATGGTCGTGCCCACGCGGGCGCTGGAGAGCCAGCTCTTCATCGCCTACGCCAACCACTCCGGCCCCGGATTCGCCGGGCTGAGCTGTCTGAGCGACCCCTACGGCCGTCGCGTCGCGGCCGGTGAGACGGGCGAGGAACTGGTGGTGGCCGAGGTGAGCGGCGAGATCCTGCGGGCCGCGCGCCGCGACACCGGCTATCTCACCCTGCGCGGCTGACCGGTCCGCCACCGAAGCAACAACCGCTTCCCCACCCGACCGGCCGCCCCGAAGCAACATCGCTCTCCCTCAACCGACCCGCGCCGGGCCCACCCCGGTACGAGCCCTTCAGGACATTCCGTGAACACGCCCCCGCACAACGGCATCAGCATGCTGATCCCGGACTTCCCCTTCCCCTACGACGAATACCTCGCCCACCCCGACGGACTCGGCTCGGTCCCGCGCGAACACCACGGCACGCAGGTCGCCGTCGTCGGCGCCGGTATGTCCGGGCTGGTGGCCGCGTACGAGCTGATGAAGCTGGGTCTGCGACCGGTCGTGTACGAGTCCGCCCAACTCGGCGGGAGGCTGCGCGGTGCCCGGCAGCCCGGCACCGACCTCCCGGTGGCCGACCTCGGCGGTATGCGGTTTCCCCGGTCCGCCCGCGGTCTCTTCCACTACATCGACCTCCTCGGCCTCGACACCGCGCCGTTCCCCAACCCCCTCACCCCGGCCTCCGACAGCACCGTGATCGAGATCGCCGGGCGCAAGCACTACGCCGAGTCGCCTGCCGACCTCCCGCCGATGTTCCATGACGTGGCCACGGCCTGGCATGACTGTCTGGAGGAACGGGCCCACTTCGGTGCCATGCGGCGGGCGATCGCGGACCGCGACTACGCCACGGTCAAAAGGCTCTGGAACGAGCTGGTGCCCGTCCTGGACGACATGTCCTTCTCGCACTACCTCGCCACCTCCAAGGCCTTCTCCGCCCTGCCCTTCGAGTACCGCGAGGCGTTCGGGCTCGTCGGCTTCGGCACCGGGGGCTGGGACACCAACTTCCCCGATTCGATGCTCGAGATCCTTCGGGTGGTCTACGGGGGCGCGGAGGACGACCAGCAGCGCATCCTCGGCGGCGCCCAGCGCCTTCCCCAACTCCTGTGGCAGCACGCCCCCGAACACCTCGCACACTGGCCCGCCGGGACCAGCCTCGCCTCCCTGCACGGCGGCTCGCCCCGCGGTGCGGTGCGGCGGATACGGCGCGCGGACGGGCCGGGCGGGCCGGGTGGCCCCATCGAGGTGACGGACCGGTGGGGCAGGACAGCCACCTACCCCGCGGTCGTCGCCACATGCCAGTCATGGCTGCTGTCCGCCCGGATCGACACCGACGAGTCGCTGTTCAGCCACCCGTTGTGGACGGCGATCGAGCGGACGCACTACATGCAGTCGTCCAAGACGTTCGTCGTGGTCGACCGGCCCTTCTGGAAGGACATCGACCCGGACACCGGGCAGCATGTGCTCAGCACCACGCTCACGGACCGGCTGACGCGTGGCACCTATCTGCTGGACGACGGCCCCGACAAGCCGGCGCTGATCTGCCTGTCGTACACCTGGAACGACGATGCGCTGAAGTGGCTGCCGCTCGATGTCGACGAGCGCGTACGGCTGATGCTGCACTCCCTCAAGCAGATCTATCCGAACGTCGACATCGCCTCGCACATCATCGGCGACCCCGTCACCATCTCCTGGGAGGACGACCCGGACTTCATGGGCGCCTTCAGCGACAACCTGCCCGGCCACTACCGCTACCAGGAACGCCTCTACACCCACTTCATGCAGGACCGCTTCGACCCCGCCCACCGCGGCATCTTCCTGGCGGGCGACGATGTGTCCTGGACCGGCGGCTGGGCCGAGGGAGCGGTCACGACCGGGCTGAACGCGGTGTGGGGCGTCATGACCCAGCTGGGCGGCAAGACCAGCGCGGCGAACCCCGGTCCGGGCGACCGCTTCGACGAGCTGAAGCCGGTCAGGCTGTCGTAACCGCCGCATAGTGAACGGCGAAGCCGTCCGCCATCCGTGACCGTCCCTGAAACCTCATAGGTCACACACGTCACAGGCATCGGCGTTTCGGCCACGCCCGACCGCACCGGAACCCGTACGCCACTGCGACCAGGCGTTCGATGCCCCCGAAATTCCGGGCTCCGCGCTTCGTCCAAAATCGAGCGCGTTCGATTCACCCCCTCGCTCGTTGAGCCTGGCACCGCCGGACCACCCAGGTGCGGTGCCGACCTTCGAGGAGGACGCAGGTGACCGTGACGAACGCCTCGGCCGCAAGCTCCACCGCACCGCCCCCTCCACCGCCCGCCGCCATCAGCTTCGAGGGGAAGCACGGCAAGAACCCGCTGGAAGAGGCGAGTTTCACAAAGATGTGCGCGCGGCTCCCCTCCGTGCTCTCGCACACCGCGCGCATCGCCTGGACCGTCGACCGCCCCGCCCTCGTACTCCTCCTCTCCTGCCAGATCCTCACCGGTGCCGCGGCCGCCTTCACCCTCGGGTTCACCGCGAAGGCCATGACGCACATCCTCGGCACCGGCGCGGTCTCCGAACGTCTGCACGCCGCCCTGCCCGCCCTCGTCGTCGTGGCGGCGGCCTCCGCTGTCGGCCGAATCGGCAGTGCTCTGTCCTCGTACGCCGACGGCCGGATCACCCCCCGTCTGATGACCGAGGCGGATGTCGCCCTCGTCTCCGCCGTGTGCCGGGTCGAGGCCTCGGCGTACTCGGAGCCGGGGTTCGCCGACCGCCAGGAGGCCGCCGAGATCGGCGTCACCCGCACCAGACTGATGGTCCAGGACGCCCAGCGCTTCATGGCCGCCCTGGTCCGTATCGCCGCCGCCGGTGGCGTCATCACCGTCCTCCACTGGCTCATGCTCCCCCTGCTGCTCCTCGCCGTGCTCCCCGCCGGTCTGGGCGCCGTCCTGTCCGCGCGCGTCGACTACGAAACCCACTACGCCAACGTCGGCGACCGCAACGTACGCGGCATGATGCGCTGGTGGGCCACCTACTCCCGGTACGGCGACGAGGTGCGCGCCAACGGGATGACCGGCTATCTCGTCTACTGGTACCGCGCCTTGTCCGAGCGCATCGACCAGCGCACCGTGACCGCCGCGCCCCGCACCCTCCGTATCGTCCTGGCGACCTCCGCCCTCGGCGGCCTGTTCCTCCTGGGCACCTGGGGCGCGCTCGCCTGGCTGGCCACCACCGGCCGGGTCGCCCTGCCCGTCGCGGCCACCGCGGTCGTCGCCGTCCAGACCGCGCTCGCCGCGCTCTCCCAGCTCGTCATCCACGGCGCCGCGATGTTCCACACCTCGCTCTATCTCGCCGACATGAGGTCGTTCCTCGACATGGCGGCCGACCGCGCCCCCAGGCGCGGGGAGCTGACCATCCCGGACCATGTGGCGGAGATCCGTCTCGACGAGGTCGTCTACCAGTACCCCGGCAAGGACGAACCCGCCGTCGACGGTGTCTCCCTCACCCTGCGCCGCGGCGAGATCCTGGCGATCGTGGGTGAGAACGGCTCGGGCAAGTCCACGCTGACCAAGCTCATCACCGGAATTCTCCTCCCCGACAAGGGCCGCGTCCTGTGGGACGGAACCGATCTGGCCCAGGCCCACCCCGACGCGGTCTGGGCGCGGACATCGCTCGTCCCCCAGAACTTCGCCTGCTGGCCCCTGCGCACCCGCGAGAACATCACCCTCGGCCAGCCCAAGACCTACGACGACGCCCCGGTGTGGGCGGCCGTCGACGCCGTCGGCATGCGCGGGGCGATGGAGAAGCTGCCCAAGCGGCTGGACACCCTGCTCGCCCGCGAACTCTACGGCGGCGCCGAGCTGTCCGGCGGACAGTGGCAGCGGCTCGCCTGCGGTCGGGCCCTGTACCGGCAAACCCCGCTGCTGATCCTGGACGAACCGACATCTCAGATGGACCCGCGTGGCGAGCATCAGATCTTTCTGGAAGTCAAACGCATCGCCGCTGAGCGCATGACCATCGTGGTGACGCATCAGCTTGAGAACACCCGGCTCGCCGACAGGATCGTCGTGATGCGGAACGGCCGGATCATCGAGCAGGGCCGGTACGACGATCTCGTGACCGCCGACGGCCTCTTCGCCGAGCTCGTCGCCCTGGCCAAGGACCGGTAGACCGATGCGCCGCGCCGGGAGAACTCGTACGGATGCCCTGATCATCCGCTGGAAGCGGATCACTCCTGTGGGTGACCACATTATGACGATTCAGGCGATACGGTCTTGCGGGAAGATCCGGACCAGCTGCCGGACCCCGCGGCCCGCCGCCGTTCCCTCGTCGTCGCACGGGCCCGCCCGGCGCCCGGCACTACGTCAAGGGGGCCTCGTTGCTGCCTGAGGCATCACCATGCGCTCCGAACAGCGTCGCTCTCGATCAGCGGGACACGGCCGCCGCGCAGGCGGAAGCCGACGCGGCCAGAGTGACATTCCTCCGGGAGACGATCAGCCGTATCGGCACCACCCTGGACCTCGGCCACACGGCCCGCGTACTGGTCACCTCGGCCGTACCGCGGTTCGCCGACTTCGCCTCCGTCCATCTGCACGACCACGTAACCGCTCATGACGACGCCTCCGTTCCGCAGCAGCCGCTGGGCTCCGTCGTGATGCACCGCGTGGCGAGCGCGCACACCGACGACCCCGGCGCCGAAGAACTCCACGCGGAGCGGACCTTCGTCTACCAGGCCGACACGGCCATGGCCCGGTTTCTCGCGCTCGTCGAACCCATCCTCATCCCCCGGGTCGACCAGGACACCCTGCGCCAGCTGCCGCAGGAGCTCGACAGCCCGGCCGCCCGGTCGGTGCTCTCCGGCTCCTCCGTCATGCTGGTGCCGCTGACCGTACGGGGCCTAGTCCTCGGCTTCATGGTCTTCGGGCGGAAACCGGAGCGGCTCGCCTTCAGCCCGGTGGATCTGGCCGCCTGCAAGGAGATGGCCGAGCAGGCGGCCCTGTCTCTGGACAACGCCCGCCTCTACAGCCATGAGGCCAGAACGTCCGCCGTGCTGCAGCGCAGCCTTCTGCCCACGCGGCTACCCCGTCTGCCCAGCGTGGAGATCGCCTACCGCTACCACCCGTGCAGCCGCACCACACAGGTCGGTGGCGACTGGCTGGACGTGATCCCGCTGCCCCGCCACCGGGTCGGCCTCGTCATCGGCGATGTGGCGGGCCACGGACTGCACGCCGCCGTGGCGATGGGCCAACTGCGCACCGCGGTGCGGACCCTCGCCACCATGGACCTTCCGCCCGCACAGCTGTTGGCCCACCTCGATCAGCTGGCGCAACACCTCGGCCACGTCCCCCTGACCACCTGTCTGTACGCCATCTACGACCCCATCGCGGGACGAGCCGCCTTCGCCAGCGCCGGCCATCTGCCACCCGTCCTGCTGCGCCCCGACGGCACGGACGAACTTCTCGAGATTCCCGTCGGCGCACCGATCGGTGTAGGGAGCACCGCCTTCGACACGCTGGACGTGTCCATCGACTCCGGCAGCCTTCTCGTCCTCTACACCGACGGCCTGGTGGAGGCGCGCGGACACGACATCGAGGAAGGGCTCCTCGCCGTGCGCTGCGGCCTCACCGCGGCGCACCCGTCGCTGGACGAGGCGTGCGAGTCCCTGCTCCGGCAGCAGCACCCCATCGGCGACCACGACGACATCGCCGTCCTCATGGCCCGCCTCCACAGCGTCCCCGACGACAAGGTGGCCACCTGGCGCTTTCCGCCGCAGCCCCAACAGGTGAGCGTCGCCCGGCGACGGGTGCGCGACACCCTCACCGCATGGGGCCTGGGCCCGCTCTGTGACACCACCGAACTCCTCGCCGGCGAACTACTCACCAACGCCATCCGCCACACCAGCCATCCGGTCGGCCTGCGGCTGGTGCACACCGACACACTCCTGTGTGAAGTCACCGGCGACCAGCAGATCACGCCCATGCTGCCGCACACCCCCGGCACCCAGGCGTCCCACTGCGCCATCACCCTGCTCCAGAAGCTCGCCACTCGATGGGGCTGCTCCGACACCTCCACCGGCAGAACCGTCTGGTTCGAAAGCAACCTGCCCGCCCCGGCGTCCCGCGCGATCGCGCGCCGGCTCTGACGCCCGGGCCTGACGCCGCTACGGAACGGACGGCGTCAGGCCCGGGCGGAAGGGGCGGGTTCGATGACGGCCTTGATGAACCCATCGGGCCTACGGACCGCGTCCCGGAACGCGGCGGGAATCTCGTGCAGCGGGTAGCGATGTGTCAGGAGGTCCGAGGGATCCAGTTGGCCCGAGTCGACCAGGGCGATCGCGGTGCGCATGCCGCCCAGGATCGTCGGGAGATCGCGGAAGTGTGCATTGGCGATCCGGAACGCCCGCTCGTTCCAGTGCGCGAGGTCGACCGTCCGGGGCTCCCCTTGGTGGTATCCGACGATCGCGATCGTGCCACTGGTGCGGGTGACCTGGCCCGCGAGGGTAAGGGCGTCCTGGGCACCGGTGGCCTCGTACGTCAGGTCCGCGCCACCGGCCTCGGTGTCCGCCGCGACGACAGCGGCGAGCGATTCGGTGCGCAGATCCACCACCCGTGTCGCGCCCTGCTCGGCGCAGCGGGCCAGGGCGGTGGGACGGCGGCCCGCCACGATGACCGATCGCGCGCCCTTGAGGACCGAGAGACGTTGGATGAGCAGGGCCATGAAGCCGGTTCCGATGATCACCACATCGGCCCCCACCCTCGGAGCGGCGAGTTCGACGGCGTTGACGCAGCACGACAGCGGCTCCGCCACGGCCGGAAAGACGCGGCCGGGGCGGACGGGTATGGCGTGACGCGTCTCGATGACCATGAATTCGGTGAATCCGCCGCCGGGCACCCACGCCACCACGTGATCGCCGACGCTCAGCGGACCTCCCTCGTCGCCCGGCGCGATCTCCTCGACCACACCGGCGATTTCATGACCTATCTCGACCGGATAGCGGCCTGATCTGCCGAGCCACTGATCGGCCTCCGACGCACACAGACCGCACTGGGTGACCCGGATCAGGGCCTGGCCGGTACGGACCGGCTCAAGCCGCCTGCGAATGAGGTCGACCCGGCCGGGACCGGTCAACAGGGCCTGGGCGGTTGAGATGGTCGATGCCTTCACGGGACGACCTGCCGCTCCTGTGCACGTGCGGGCGCCACCGAGCAGGTGACCGGGGCCAGCCCGGCGATGATCGCCGCCGCGACCGCCAGCAGGCCGAGGGCGGTCGGCAGCCCGACGAGGGTCGACAGACCGCCGATGATCGGGGAGACCAGCAGCCAGCCGAGGTTTCCGGCGAAGCCGACATGGCCCATCACCCGGGCCGAGTCGGGCAGCGCCCCCGCGGCGGTGAACGCGCCGGGGAAGACCGCGCTGATCCCGGCACCCGCGACGACGAGCGCCGCCAAGGTGACCCCGGGCTGTCCGAGCAGCAGGGCGACGGTCAGCGCGGCCGCACAGCACAAGGTGCCGATCCGGATGAGGCGTACCCACCCGAGGCGATCGACCAGCCAGTCGTTGAACAGCCGGGTGACGACCGACCCCGCCGAGAAGGCCGCGTACCCGGCCGCGGCCATCGCGGCGTCCGCCCCCACCTGGCGCAGATACACACCGCTCCACGACGCGGGGGCGTCCTCCACCAGAGCGGCGAGGAAGGTCATCAGCGCGAGCAGCGGCACGGTCAGCCGCCCCTTCGGACCCTGGCCGGCCGGTTCCGCCGATCCGTCCGCCGCCGTGGCCTGGTCGCTCGGCGGTGTCCGCGTCGCATGTTCCACATCCGGCTGGAGCCCGCAGGCCGCCACCGCCGACACGACGGCGAGCAGGACGGCCATGGACACGAACTGCGCCGTCAGCGGCATGCTGAGGGACGCCGTGGCGACTCCGGCCAGGCCGCCCGCGACGGCGCCGATGCTGCGGATGGCGTGCATGGAGTTGAGCACCGCGCGTCCGTACTGCTGCTGGACGGAGACCGCCTGGGCGTTCATCGCCACCGACGTACATCCGTCGGCGGCGCCGAGCAGCAGCAGCACGGCCATCAGGGACCACGCGGAATGCGCGGTCGGGACGAGGCCGAGCGGCAGGCACAGCACCACGGGGGCCAGCGCGCTCACCGTACGGCTGCCGAGGCGCCGCACCAGCAGCCCGCCCGCCTGGCTGCCGGCCAGCGCGCCGAGCCCCGGGCCTGCCAGCACCAGGCCCAACACGCCTGCCGACAGCGTGAGTTCGTCCTGTACGGCGGGTACCCGGGCGGCCCAGGAGGCGAAGATCGCACCATGGACGAAGAAGATCGCCGACACCGCTGTCCGTGCCCGCCGCAGCGGCGTGGGCATGCGACCGCCTCCCTCACGCACCGGACCGCTCCGTTTCCCGCCTCGGCCCCGGCACCGCCCGTCCTCGGGGGACGGTGTGCCGCAGATGATCGGCGAGGCGGAGCGTCAGCGCGACTCCCGGCAGCACCGGGCCGGCCGAGTCGAGTGCGGGGAAGACCGCCGGACCGGCGGCATACAGGTTCTGTATGGCGTGGATCCGCCCGTCGGCGTCGGTGTGCGCATCGCGGGGATCATCACCCATGCGCAGGGTGCCCATCTCATGGTGGCCGCAGCCGAGGGGTTCTCGCCGCTCCGACGGTTCCAGCAGGGCCGTCGACCGACCGTCGGCGACGGCTACGAACCGCCCTGAGCGCAACACCTCGACGGGGCCGTCACCGACCAGAGTTCGAACGGCGGCATCGGCCGAGCGATCCATGGCATCCCAGGTCCGCCGATCCGCCGGCCCGGGCGACAGCCGTACATACGCGAGGCGGGCGCCGTACTGATCCCGTTCGTCGAGCAGACTCACCTCGCCGGTGCCGTCCGCTGCCATCTCCCCCACACTGGCGAGGGTGACGACGAGATGCCTCGGCGGGATACGGAGCATCCGATCCAACGCCTCCACGTCGCATCTGGGCGTTTCAGTGTAGAGCCGCCGGGCGGCCTCCTCGGGCAACGACCCGACTCCATACGCGGTGATCTGGTGGTGGAAGCGCGTATCGGGCCCCGTCGGACGCCGACACGCGCCACGCATATGCAGCGCGGCGGCGCCCCACTCCTGCCCGGGTCCCGGGTGGGGGTCGAAGGGGAAGGGAATGCGCACCGTGAGGTTGGAGCGCAGATGGGTGGTCAGGTGGTGCGCGCCGTGTGCGGTGCGCGGCAGGCCGTCGGCGCCGAGTACGAGCCGGGCGTTCTCGATGGTGCCCACCGCGAGGACGACCCGGGCGTGATCGGGCACCCGCAGCCTCCCGCGGCTGGTGTCGATCGCCGTGATCCTGCCACCGCTCGCCTGGAGCCCGACGACATGGCAGTCGGTGAGCAGTTCCAGGTCGCCGGTGCCGTCGCCGAGTCGTTCGGTCAGCAGCGGCGCCGCACTGAACCGCACCAGCCGCGGCGATCCCCCGTCCCCGTCCTCGACGGCATCGATCGCCAAGGGCATGTTCAGCCGTGACACACAGCTGTACTGGTGGCCGCTACCGAGGTCAGGTGCGTACGGCGGATCGGGGAGCTCGTTCGGCCGGAGCAGTCCCGGCAGATGGTTCCCGGCCAGCGCACCGAGCAGCCGCCCCCGCAGTCGCCGGTTGAGCTCGCCGTCGAAGTGCGGTGCGATGCGCGGCAGGCCCAGCAGGTTCGCCGCGGCGGGCAGGTAACGGTTGGTGAGTTCGGCCCTCACGCGGGCCGGCCAGCGGTCCCGGATGCCGTCCTGGTCGAGCACCGGCCATACGCAGTAGGCGCCCCAGAACAAGGACCGTCCGCCGACCCCGTAGGCAAGGCCGTGGTACGGCAGAGCGGAACGCCATGGCACTCGCCATCGGCCGTTCCGCGCGGGCGGGGCATCGGCCACCGCTTCGGGCAGGGACGGCGGAGGCACGGTCTCCGTGGCCGACGGGGCGTTCTGCACATGCTCGGTCCGCTCCAGTCGGCCGGACTCCAGCAGCAGCGTGGGCACGCTGCCACCACCCCGGCCGAGCTCCCAGGCGAGAACCGAGCCGAATGTGCCCGCTCCGATGATGATGACATCTGGTTGCTGACGCGGCGTCAGCCAGGCGCCGGGCGCGCTCACCGTCCCACCGCCGTGGGGGCGCCGCACAGGTCGAGATAGAGCGACGCGTGGTCGCGGAACTCGCGTTCCGCGAGATATCGCGGCGCACAGTGGTCATGTGCGGCCCGTCCCAGCCTGTCGCGCAGCGCCTCGTCGCCGAGCAGCCGCCCGACCTGCCGGCCGAACGCCGCGAGATCGGTGGGGTCGTCCACCAGAAGGCCGGTCACACCGTGGGTCACCTGGGCACGGATGCCTCCGACCGCGCTCGCCACCAGCGGGCGCCCCTTCCACATCGCCTCGGCCACCGCCAGCCCGAACCCTTCTTCCAGACTCTTTTGGACGACGACCGTCGCGTACCGCTGCAATGCGTTGACGATCAGGGCATTGGCCCGTAGTTCGGCGGTGTCGTCGGCGAGCCCCAGGCCGACGAGATGAACACGTCGGCGTACCTCGGCCGGGAGCGCCGCGCGGTCCCGCAGGACCGCGTCGAACACGGCCATGTTCTCCGGGTCGTCCGCGACATCGGCCGGGTCGGGACCGGCCAGGATCAGATGCGCGCGGGTGGCGGGATCGATGTGGCGTATGAAGGAGGTCAGGGTGCCCGCCATGTCCTTCAGCGGGTCCCAGCGGGCCAGTTGCAGTACGGTCGGAGCGCCGGGCGGCACCGGCTCGTCCTGCCACACCGTGACGCGTCGGCCCGCGTATGCCGCGACCTCTCCCCCCAGCTGGGCGGGGCCGGGCGAGCCGAGCAGCCCGACGGTTGCCAGCACGCCGCGCACCTCCACCTCCCCCATGGGCCGGCACTTGTCCGACACGTCGTCGATGGCCGGTGCCATGATCGCCACCCGCTGCGGATCGAGGCCCGGCGGAACGTAGTCCGGGAGGGAGAAGACACAGCGCAGCGGCGCCTTCAGGAAGGGCCTCAGAAACGTCCAGGCGGCGGTCACCTCAGGGCCCGGGAACGAGGTGCCGATATGGCTCCGCCAGGCCACCCGCATGCCCGCCCGCCGCAGCACCGGCGCCATCCCGAGAGTCTGCGGATCATGCAGCAGTACGAGGTCGCCGGGGGTCATATGGGTAAGCGCCGTGGCGGCGGCCTCCCGTGTCGTGCGCTCGTACGCCGCGAACTCACCCTCGCCCAGCGGCCGTCCATGGCCGGGGCTGCCGTGGAAGAGGTGATGCAACTGCTTGGTGATGCCGAAGAACTCCTGGTCCCCGTTCATGACCAGCCAGCGGGCGCGCATCCCCGCCTGTGCGTGCCGGGACATCGCGGAGCGCAGCAGCTCGGCGACCCCGCCACCGACCGCTGTGGTGTTGATGTGCCAGACGGTGCGGCCGTCGAGTGCGTTCAGCGCCGCCCCGACCACTCCGTCCTGGGTGGCCCGTGTGTCTCGTGGAGTCGGCACCTCCACGGCGGTGATCTCAGCCATCGATACACACCGCCGATCCGGCGAAGTCGAGGTCCACGGCGACGGCCCCGCGTCGATAGCGCCAGTGGTCGTCCTCGGCGGGCAGTGGCCTGTACGGTCCGGTGAGCCGCTTCTTGAGCGCGATGAGTCTGCGGGTCTCGTTCAGCACCGAGTCGGGGTCCGCCATCTGATCGGCGACGTTGCGCTCCGTGTCGCCGAGCGGCAGCCAGGGCTCTCCGGTGGTGAATCCGCCCAGGTGTCCCCGTTGCCACGGCATGGGCGTACGGCTGGCGTCGCGCGGCCACGGCGCCGAGTCGCGCAGCCGCGCGACCGGGATGACGGTGTCCTCCATCCCGATCTCGTCGCCCTGGAACAGCACACATGCGCCCGGCAGGGTCAGCAGCATCGCCAGGGCGAGGCGGGTCTTGCGGTCATCGCCGTCACACCATCTGGTGGGAAAACGCGACAGGTCATGGTTCGAGGCGAGCCACACGGGAGTGTCGCCGGGGCCCAGTGTCTCCAGCCAGGTCTCCGCGCACGAGCGCAGGGCGTCGGCGCCGAAGTCCGAGAAGAGAAGCTGGAAGTACTGCGGCAGTTGCAGCTCGTCACCCTTGCCGTAGTAGGCCACCAGGTCGGCCGGTTCGGGCACCCAGGTGGCTCCCATCAGCAGCCGCGGTGGGTCATATCGGTCGGCTACGGCCCGCCATCGCCGTAAGACATCGTGGACTTCGGGCTGATGGGCGCTGTGGACCGGCCGCTGTCCGCGGTTGAGGTCCCACATGTGGTCGCCTTTGCGCGCGACGGGATTGTCACGCAGCTGACGGTCCTTCAATATCACGTAGCAGGCGTCTATCCGGAAGCCTGCGACACCCTTGTCGAACCAGAAGGCGAGAATGTCATCAAACTCGGCCCGCACATCGTCGTTCCACCAATTCAGATCGGGCTGCTGCGGCAGATAGCTGTGCAGGTAGTAGGAGCCTTCGGCCTCGTCGTACGACCACGCGGGGATATGCAGTGAACTGACCCAGTTGTTGGGGCGATCGGCCCAGACGTAGTAGGAGCGCCTGGTGCCGGGGGATGTGAACCATGGGTGGTCGATGCTGGTGTGGTTGGGCACCAGGTCGAGCAGCACCCGGATGCCTCGGCTTTCGGCCTCCGCGATGAGCCGGTCGAAATCCTCCATGGTGCCGAGCGATGGCTCGATGGCCCGGTAGTGGGTGACGTCATAACCATGGTCATGGTTGGAAGAAGCGGTCACCGGGGTGCACCAGATGGCGTCCACCCCGAGCCAGGAAAGGTAGTCCAGACGAGACACGATGCCGGGAATGTCGCCCACGCCATCGCCGTCGGAGTCCGCGAATGAGCGTACGTACAACTGGTAGATCACCGCGTTCTGCCACCATTCCGGATCCCCCAACGTTCGACCTCCCAGGCGCGTGTCATGCTCCTGTCACTTACCGCTTACCCCATGACACACACCCGCCGAACACCGGTTTCGGCCAGATCTCCGGAGTCAGGACGTGGTGAATTGGGCGCGAATGGCAGCGGCGCCGGATTCGGTGAGCCAGTCGGTGAGGGTGCGCAGTCCGGGGTGAATGACGCGTAGTGCCTCGATATCGGCGTGCCAGCGGTGACCGGCCGCCCAGCGCTTTTGGGTCTCCGCGATTTCCGGGCCGAGCGCGGCGGCCTCGCCGTCGGTGAGCTGTTCGTACCGGATCGGGGCGCCGGTGGCCTCGGCGATCGCGGCAGCGGCCTCGACCGGGGTCGGCTCGTCGCCGGCCAGTTCCAGCGTTCGGCCGGCGAATCGGGCCGGGTCCGCGAACGCGAGGACGGCGAACTCGGCGATGTCCTCCAGCGCGATGATCTGCATGGGCTCGTGCGGCGGGAAAAGGTGCCGGTGTACGCCGTGGGAAATGCCGTCGATCCGGCTCCCCCCAACGCCGAGATAGTTGGTCATAAACCGCACGGGGCGCAATACGGTGGGCAGCGCGATGTGGTCGCGCAGATACTCCTCGATCAGCGTTTTCCCCTCCCAACCCCGCGTCACGCCCGATGCCGTGGCGACGGTGCTGAACACGAGTTGCTCGATCCCCGCCGCGGCCACGGCGTCGATCAGCGTCCGGCCGCGGGCCGCTTCGAGCTCCGTTTCAGGGCCGGTCGGTCCGTAGGCCAAGGGCGGTACGCCGAACACGGCGGAGGCGCCGTCGAGCGCGGGCCGCAGACTGGCCGGATCGTCGAAGTCGCCGCGCACGAGTTGGGCGCCCGCGGCGGCCAACTCGGCAGCGGCGGGGGCGGTCAGGTCGCGCACCAGGGCTCGCACCGGCCGCCCTTCGGCCAGCAACCTCCGGGCGGTGGCACCGCCTTGCTTACCGGTGGCGCCGGTGACGAGGATCGGGGAATCGGGGTTGGCCGGTGTCGTGGTGGTCATGGTGGCCTTTCCGGAGAAGGTGGAGGATGCTGAACGTCATCCGGGATGCTCCACCCGTTTCAACCCCGCGGACAAGGATTTCGTGACATGACAGCAGCACCGGACACGAAAGCAGTACCTGGTGCGGCACCCGCCGGGCGCGCGGATGCCCGCCGCAACCGAGCGCTCGTACTGAGCACGGCGATGCGCGTATTCGCCGAGGAGGGTCTTGAGGTGTCACTCGGCCGGATCGCGCAGCGCGCCGGGGTCGGCGCCGGGACCGTCTACCGCCACTTCCCGACCAAGGAGATCCTGATCGAGGCGGTGCTCGCCGAACACGTCGAGCGTTTGGTGGCCGCCGCCGACCAGTGGGCCGCCTGCGCCGCGCCCGGTGACGCGCTCTTCGGGTTTCTGCTCGAAGTGACCGAGAAGTCGATGGGCCGCCGCCACTTCTGCGATGCGCTCACCGCCGGTCAGGGCTGGCCGCGCGCCGTGCTGGCCGCCGCGGGAAAGCGGCTCCACCAGGCGCTGGAGCGCCTGCTGCGCGACGCGAAACAGGCCGGTGCGATACGCCCCGACGTACGGGCCGACGATCTGTCCCCGCTGATCATGGGCGGTGTCGCACTGCGTTCGGCACACCGGGACCCGGCACGCGGCACCTGGCTGGTGCGGCTGCTGCTCGACGGATTGCGCACCCACCCCGTCACGAAAGCCGACCCCTTCCGTGACTCGTCCGCCCTCCCCCGTCACGAAACCAGCGCCCTGAAGTACTGCGTGGAATGCGGTGCGACGCTGCGGGTCCACGCCACCGGACGGCCACCCCGCTACTGCGGCCCGACCTGCCGCCAGCGCGCCCATCGGCGCCGTCCCGCCGTTTGACCCCGCCATCACTCTGTGAGTTTCTGTGAGTTGCCGCTGGGCCGGCCGCCGTGACCTGCCGGTTTCCGCCGGACCGGCCTCCCGGTTCCCATGGCGCACTCAGACTCGTGCACATCCGGCCCAGAAGAGCGGATCACTGTGAGGTGGTGGGCGCGGCGACCGCGCGCACCACGCACACCATCGGCTCTGGAGTCATGATGATCGAAGTCTGCGGACTCACCAAGCGCTACGGGGAGGTCCTGGCCGTCGACGGCCTGACGTTCGCCGTCCGCCCAGGGGAAGTGACCGGGTTCCTCGGTCCCAACGGTGCCGGGAAGTCGACCACACTGCGGATGATCCTGGGTCTGGATCCCGCCAGTTCGGGGACCGCCACGGTCGGCGGGCGCCCGTATTCCGCGCAGCCGGCGCCGCTGAAGGCCGTCGGGGCGCTGTTGGACGCGGGCGCGGTGCTGCCGAGCCGTACGGCCTACCATCATCTGCTGGCGCTGGCGGCCGGCAACGGGATTCCGCGTAGTCGGGTTGCGGCGGTGCTGGCGGAGGTCGGGCTTGAGAGCGCGGCTCGCCGCAGGACCGGGACGTTCTCGCTCGGCATGCGGCAGAGACTCGGCATCGCCGCGGCGCTGCTGGGTGATCCTCCGGCACTCGTGTTCGACGAACCGCTCAACGGTCTCGATCCGGAGGGGATCGTCTGGATCCGCGGGCTCATGCGGCGGACGGCCGCCGAGGGGCGCGCCGTGCTGATGTCCAGCCATCTGATGAACGAGATGGAGCTCACCGCCGACCACCTCATCGTCATCGGCCGCGGTCGGCTGATCGCGGACACTCCCATGAAGACGTTCATCGACGCGCACTCCGGCCGTGAGGTCCTGGTCCGCAGCCCGCAGGCGGAATCGCTGCGCGGGATGCTGGCACCGGCGGAGGAGGTGCGCGCGGACGGCGTGGACGGCCTGGTGGTGACCGGTCTGGACGCGGCGGAGATCGGCGCGCTTGCCGCGGTCGGCGGAGTGGAGTTGCACGAGCTCACGCCCCGGCAGCCGTCGCTGGAGCAGGTCTTCATGGATCTGACCCGCGATGCCCTCGAATATCACGCGGAGAACGCGGAGAACTCAGAGAACTCAGGGATGGAGACGAGCCGATGAGCGGGAGTGCCGTGGACACCTGGACGGCCGTGGGGAGCGAGTTGACACCGGACGCGCCGCGCGGGCGCCGTAAGCCTCCGGCACCGGCGGGCCGGGCGACGTTCCCGCACTGCCTGACCGCCGAGTGGATCAAGATCCGTACCATGCGGTCGACCGGCTTCGTCATCCTCGGCACCCTGGCGTTCTGTGTGGGTCTGGCCTCCCTCAACGGCGCATCCGCCGGGGGCGACTACGCGAGCATGACGGCTGCCGACCGGGCCTCCTTCGACCCGCTGGCCACCAGCCTGCGCGGTTATCTGGTGGCGCAGATCGCCCTCGGCCTGCTGGGCGGTCTGGTGATCACCTCCGAGTACGGTGCCCGCACGATCGTCAGCACGCTGACCGCCGTACCGCACCGGGCCCGGGTGCTGGCCGCCAAGGCCGCGGTCCTGATCGTGGTCGCGCTGCCGGTCGGACTGCTGGTGTCCCTCAGCGGCTTTCTCGTCGGGCAGGCGGCGCTGGCTGGTGCGGACGCCCCGCACCTCGGTCTTTCCGATCCTCAGGCGCTACGCGGGATATGGGGCGGTGGGCTCTATCTGACGCTTGCCGCCCTGTTCGGGCTCGCGATCGGCACGGTGATCCGTAGTACGACGGCCACGGTGACGACCCTGTTCGGCACCATGCTGATCGTTCAGGCGTTCGCGCCGGCCCTGCCCGGTGCGGTCGGCGACTGGGTGGAGAAGTACTGGCCGTCCATCGCGGGCGGACAGATCATCACCGGCTACCGTGATCCGGCGCTGCTGGCTCCCTGGTCCGGGCTCGCCGTCATGGCGGGGTGTGTCGCGGTCCTGCTGACGGTGGCGTTCATCGTCTTCCGCAAGCGCGACGCATAGCGGGCCGGGAGAATGAACCAGCGGAACGATCGGGTGGGGACGGGACGTATGACGGCTTCGGAACGGCTACTGGTGGTGGAGGACGAGCCGACGGTGCGCGAACTGCTGTCCGCGAGCCTGCGACTGGCCGGATTCACCGTGGCGCCGGTCGCGACCGGCACGCAGGCGCTGGCCACGGTGCGCGAGCAGCGTCCCGACTTGATCGTGCTGGATGTGATGCTGCCCGACTTCGACGGCTTCGAGGTCGTCCGCCGACTCCGCGGGCAGCATCCCACCGCGGCGGCGGGGCATCCGCCGGTGCTGTTCCTCACCGCCCGCGATGCGCCCGAGGACCGGATCAGCGGGCTCAGGGCGGGCGGTGACGACTATGTCACCAAACCGTTCAACCTGGAGGAGCTGGTTCTGCGCATCCGGGCCATTCTGCGCCGCACCAGTGGCCGACAGGCCGACGGCCGGTTGGTCGTCGGCAGTCTGGAGCTGGACCCCGACAGCCATCAGGTGACCCGGGACGGGCGCCCCGTGCAGCTCTCCCCGACCGAGTTCAGCCTGCTGCGCGTGCTGATGGAGAACGCCGGTCAGGTGCTGTCGAAGTCTCAGCTCCTGGAGCTGGTCTGGCAGTACGACTTCGGGGGCGACGACAGCATCGTCGCCTCCTACATCAGCTATCTGCGGCGCAAGGTGGACCTGGACGAGCCGAAGATGATCCATACGGTGCGCGGCACCGGCTATGTGCTCCGCAGGCCCCGGCAGTGAACAAGAGCCCGCTGCGCGACAGCCGGTTCTCGCTGCGCGGCCGCTTCTCGCTGCGCGGCCGGTTCTCGCTGCGCGGCCGGCTGCTGGCGATCTCCCTGCTGCTGCTCGTGGTCGCCCTGCTCGGCAGCAATGCCCTGGTCGTCACCCTGCTCCAGCGGGATCTGGTGCATCAGCTGGACGACCGGCTCCGCGCCGCCGCCACGGTCACCGCGCGCCTGACCGATCCGTCCGGCGTGGCGGGTGATCAGGCACCGCAGCTGCGCGCCACCGTGGAGCAGCACCTGACCGGTGATGTCTATCTCGCCGATCTCGGCTCGAACGGCCGCGTGCGGCGGGTCATCCGGCCGGCCGCGCGCAGCGCTCCCGAGCTGCCCCCGCTCGGCGCCGCGGCCGTCCGCGAGCGCGACCTCCGCCCCTTCGAGGCCCCGGCCGTCGACGGCGACGAGTCCTGGCGGGTGATCGCCGTACCGCTCGACGCGACGGAGGGAGCGCGCACGGGGCCGAAGGCGCGGGCCGCGGAGGCCCACGGCATCGTCGTCGCAAGCTCGCTCGCCGAGGTCGACTCGACGATCACGCAGCTCGGCGCCCGGATGTTGGTGATCGACTCCCTGGTGCTCGCCCTGCTCGGCGTGGTCGGGTGGTTCGCCGTGCGCGGCGGGCTGCGTCCGTTGCACCGTATCGAGACCACCGCGGCGGCCATCGCGGACGGCGACCTGTCCAGCCGGGTCCCTGAGCTGGCCGCCTCCCGTACCGAACTCGGCCGGCTGGCCGCGGCGCTCAACGGGATGCTGGACCGGATCGAGGCGAGTGACGCCGCGCGGGCCGCCGCCGCCGACCTCATGCGCCGCTTTATCGCGGACGCCAGCCATGAGCTGCGTACCCCCCTCTTCGGCATCAAGGGGTTCACCGAGCTGTACCGGATGGGCGGCATGCCCGAACGCACCGATGTCGACGCCGCGATGAACCGCATCGAGCGGGAAGCGGCCCGGCTGGTCCGGCTGGTCGAAGACCTGCTGCTGCTCGCCCGCCTCGACGAGCACGCCGCCGCCGCGGACCTCCCGCTCCGGCTCACCCCCATGGATCTGCGCACCCTGGCCGCCGACGCCCTGCACGACCTCCGCGCGCTCGATCCGCTCCGCCCCGTCACCCTCACCGGCCCCGGCGGCGGCCCGCCGGGTGGCGCGCCGGTGCTCGGCGACGAGGCGAGACTGCGGCAGGTGACCTCCAACCTCGTCGGCAACGCGGTGGCCCACACGCCGTCCGGCACCCCGGTCCGGATCGGTGTCGGCGCCGAGGACGGCCTGGCGGTTCTGGAGCTGCGGGACGAGGGACCGGGGATGTCGCAGGAGCAGGCCGCCCGTGTCTTCGACCGCTTCTACCGCGCGGACGGCGCCCGCGGCCGCACCGAGAGCGGAGGCGCGGGCCTCGGTCTCGGGATCGTCGACTCCCTGGTGACGGCCCACCACGGCCGGGTGGAGGTCCACACGGCCCCGGGGGAGGGCGCCACCTTCCGCGTACTCCTCCCCCTGCACGGCTGACCGCCCGAAGCAGCGGCCCGTAGTACGAGTCACCGCCGCCGGGCGGACCGGCCGACGGCGGCCGATCCGAACTCTCCGGCAGCGGCTGGCGGCGCGCCGGAGTCCAGCCGGAGCTCCCGGCCCTGCCAGCGCTTTCTCAGCCACCGGTCGTGACTGGCCACGACGATCGCGCCGGGCCCGGCCCCCAGGGCCTCCTCCAACTCGTCGCACAGTCGCGGCGAGAGATGGTTGGTGGGCTCGTCGAGCAGCAGAAGCTCGGGCGGGCGCGCGACCAGCAGCGCCAGCGCGAGGCGGCGCCGCTGACCGACCGACAGATGGCCGACCGCCTTGTCCAGGTCCGCCTCGTGCATCAGGCCCAGTGAGTCCAGCGGGACGGCCTGCGCCCGTTCGGCGCCGAGGAAAATTTCATAGGTGTCCCGGACCGTACGCTCCGGCCGGTCGAATACGGTGTCCTGGGCCAGCAGCCCCACCGTCAGCCCGCGCCGCCGCCGCGCCTCGCCCTGTACGGCGAGCCGCCCGGCGAGCACACCCAACAGCGTGGACTTCCCCGCCCCGTTGCCGCCCGTGACGAGCAGCCGGTCCGTCGCCCCCACATCGAGACGCCCGATGGCCAGGCGGCCCGGGACCCGCGCGTCGCGCAGCGCCACCAGGGTTCCGTCCGCCGACCCCTCCGCGAGCGCGGTGTGCTGGAACCGCAGGGGCGGTGGCGGCGCGCCGACCTGTGTGCGCTCCAGTCCCTCCAGTCTGCGGGTGGCGTCGCGCACCCGGCGCGAGATCTGGTTCTGCACCCGGCCGGCGCGGTGGCCGTAGCCCATCTTCTCGTTGTCCCTGCGCCCGCGGTTCGGGGCGAGGGCGTGCGCGGTGACACCGGCCGTGTGCCGCAGCGCCTCGAGTTCCTGCTGCTCCTCGGCGTGGCGCCGCTCCCAGCGTTCCCGCTCGGCGTGCTTCTCCGACAGGTAGGCGCTGTAGTTGCCGCCGTAGCGGACCGGGCCGTCCACGGCCGGATCGAGATCGATCAGGTCGGTGCAGACGGCGTCGAGAAAGGCCCGGTCATGGCTGGCCAGCAGCACAACGCCGGGCAGACCGCGTACCTGCTCCTCCAGGAAGGTGGCGGCGCCGTCGTCGAGGTGGTTGGTCGGCTCGTCCAGCAGCAGCGCCGAGGGCCGTCGGACCAGCAGGGCGGCCAGCGCGAGCCGACCGCGCTGGCCGCCGGAGAGCGACCCGAGGGTGCGGTCCTGCCCGACCGTACCGAGGCCGGCCGCGCCGAGGCCGAGCCCGTCGAGGACGAGCGCGGCCCGCCGGTCCGCGTCCCACGCCTCGCGCTCCTCGGCCCGCTCCAGCCGCCCGCCATACGCCTCCAGCAACGCCGCATAGCCGGGGGCATCCTGCGCTGTTCGGGCGAGCTCGTCGGAGAGGCGTTCCAGTGCAACGAGGTCTTCGCGCACCTCGCGCAGGGCGTCGTCCATGACGTCGGCGATGGTCGCCTTGGCGTCGAACGGCATCTCCTGCTGGAGGAAACCCAGGTCGGCCGGGCGCTCGACCCGCCCGGCATCGGGTTCGTCCACCCCGGCGAGCAGGCGCAGCAAAGTCGACTTGCCGACGCCGTTCTCCCCGATCAGCCCGATGCGGTGTCCGGGGGAGGCGACGAGGGAGACACCGTCGAGCACCCGTCTGCTGCCGAGGGTGCGGACGAGGTCATGGGCGAGCAGGGGTGATTGAGGCATGGTGGTCCGTCCCAGGTGATGGTTGTTCGGCCCGCGGGGTGGCACACCTCGACGCGGGCCCGGTGGGCGCGGGCCGACCCGCTACCGCTGGGGCGCGCCCGTCTCGGTGAGCTCGCCGTCGGCCAGCCGGAGCCACCGGTCGACGCCGATCTCCGCGAGGAACCGCTCGTCATGGCTGACCACCACGAAAGCCCCCTGGTAGGAGCCGAGGGCGCTCTCCAACTGGGCCGCGCTCACCAGGTCCAAGTTGTTCGTCGGCTCGTCCAGGAGCAGCAGTTGGGGGGCCGGTTCGGCGCACAGGACACAGGCCAGGGTGGCGCGGAGCAGTTCGCCGCCGGAGAGGACCGCGACCGGCAGATGTGCCCGGGCGCCGCGGAAGAGGAAGCGGGCGAGCAGGTTCATCCGCTCGGCCGGTGGCCGCTGAGGGGCGAAGGCCGCGAAGTTCTCCGCGACCGTACGGCTGCGGTCCAGCACGTCCAGCCGCTGTGAGAGATAGGCGATCCGCCCGTCGGCGCGCTTGATCTCGCCGCTGTCCATCATCAGGTCGCCGTTGATCAGCCGGAGCAGTGTGCTCTTGCCCGCTCCGTTTGTCCCGGTGAGCGCGATGCGTTCGGGCCCACGGATCGTCAGGTCGACGCCCTTGCCGGCGAACACGGGCCGCTCGCCGTGGCGGACCTGCATGGCCTCGCCGAGGAAAAGGGTGCGCCCGGCGGGCACATCGGTGTCCGGCAGGTCCAGGGTGATGCGCTGTTCGTCGCGCAGCGCACGCCCCGCCTCGTCCACCCGGGACTTGGCCTCGCTGACCCGGGAGGCGTGCGTCTGCCCCGCCCGGCCCGCGGACTCCTGGGCTCCGCGCTTCATGTTGCCGGCGAAGATACGCGGCAGTCCGGCGCTCTTGAGGTTGCGGGCGGCGTTACTGGCGCGGCGCTCGGCGCGTTCACGGGCCTGCTGCATCTCCCGCTTCTCCCGCTTGAGCTCCTGTTCGGCGTTGCGCAGGTTCTTCTCGGCGACGTCCTGCTCGGCCCGCACCGCCTTCTCGTACTCGCTGAAGTTGCCGCCGTAGAAACGCAGTTCATCGCCGCCGAGTTCGGCGATGCGCTCCATGCGGTCGAGCAGGGCCCGGTCGTGGCTGACGAGCAGCAGACAGCCGTTGAAGTCCTCCAGCACGTCATAGAGCTTGTGGCGCGCGTCGAGGTCGAGGTTGTTGGTGGGCTCGTCGAGCAGGAGCACATCGGGCCGCTTGAGCAGCTGGGCCGCGAGCCCGAGGGAGACCACCTGACCGCCGCTGAGCGTGCCGAGCCGCCGGTCCAGGGCGAGGTCGGTCAGGCCCAGGCGGTCGAGCTGGGCGCGGGTGCGCTCCTCGATGTCCCAGTCGTCGCCGATGGCCGTGAAATGTTTCTCGTCGACGTCGCCGGACTCGACGGCGTCGATGGCCCGGATCACCGCGGCCACGCCCAGCACCTCGGCCACCGTGAGTTCACCGGTGAGGGGGAGGCTCTGGGGCAGATAGCCGAGGGTGCCTTGCACCGAGACGGAGCCGGCGCCGGGCCGCAGCTCGCCGGCGATCAGCTTGAGCAGGGTGCTCTTGCCGGAGCCGTTCGGAGCGACCAGCCCCGTACGGCCGGTGCCCACGGTCAGGGACAGGTCCTGGAAGACGGGGGTGTCGTCGGGCCAGGTGAAGGAGACGTTCGAGCAGACGATGGCAGCATCGGACATGGGGTGACCTCGTGCGATGTGAGAGGGGGAGGAAGAGACCTCTGCCCCGGGCAGACAGACAGAAAAAGGGAACGACTGCGAGACCACATCAGCGGTGCTCCTGTGCACCAGCCGGTGGCCGCTCACATCCGGGGATCACCCGCAGATGTCGTCGTCACCCACCATGTCGACCGCTCCTCGATACACGAATACGTCCGCACTAGCCTAACAGCAGGCTCGCGGCGGTCCGAATCCTTTATCGGATCACCGGGTGCCGGTCCACCGGATGCGCAATCTTCCGCAAGAGCCGCCATAAGCCGCCGCAACAAGGGAGTTGTCCTTACCCTGACGTGGGCCTCGCCTGGTCGGCAGGTCCGTGGGTGACCGGGGGCAGCTGATCGTCACCGGTCGATCAGCGAGGGGGATATGGAAATGAACCTGCGGCAATCGCGTCTCAGACGCTCGGCGCACTCCGCGGCGCTGGTCGCGGCCACATTCACGCTCGCCTCGGGCGTGGCCGTAACACTGCCGTCGGCCACCGCCCACGCGGCCGACGCCACCGAGGTGGTCATCCCGTCGCCCGATGCCTACGCGGATCGGGCCGAGACGCTGCTGTCCACCGGCGACACCGGTGTGCTGCACCAGGAGCAGGGCTCCACGAGCTATCTGTGGACCAACACCTACAACCGCCAGACGGTCCCCGTGAAGGCGCTGGACGGTGTGGAACGGGAGTCGATCTTCTCCAGCCACGACCAGTCCAACCGGGTCGCCTACGCCACCACCGACGCGGACGGCGCGACCACGATCACTCTGCTCAACGTCGACCAGAACACCAAGTCCACCCTGCGGCTGCCGGACGGCTACGCACACCCCCAGGAGTACGGCGGGTTCGTCCTCGCCACCCGGACTCTGGAGGACGGCACATACGAACTGCGGGTGCTGCGGGCCCGCGCCGGGAACACACCCTTCGACGTGCAGGTGCAGCTGCCCGCGGACGCCACCGCCGAGTCCGAGCCGGTGGTGCTCGGTGGCGAGAGCACCTCGCTCCTCATCCGCTACCGCACCGGCTCCACCCACGGCTACGGCATCCTCAACGGCATCACCGGCGCGGTCGCGCCGCTGCCGGTCACCGGTGAGGCGAGCAGCTTCCGCCTCACGCGCGACACGGTGACATGGTTCAGCCGCCAGGACGAGCAGGGGGTGCGGGTGCTGCCGCGCGACGGCAGCACGACGGCACCGCGGGTCGTCCCGCTCACACCGCGGTCCTCCGACAGCGAGATCACCGCCTACACGGTGGGCCGGAACGTGCTGTGGCACGAGGGTGACCGCGGACCGCTGCGGCTGACGCCGATCGACGGGGCGGAGACCTCACGCGTCCTGCTCACCGATGTCGAACAAGGTCTGCAGGGGTCCAACAGCACGCTCACCGCCCTGGGCCGCGACGCGGACGGCACCCGGGCCATCCACCGGTTCACCGTGGACGGCAGCGGGCTCGTGTCCGATCTGCAGTTGCGCGTGGTGGCGCCGGTCACGGTGGCGTACGGCTCGATCCAGGCGCTCGGCCTGGACCGGGGCACCGTCCGCTACGTCAACGCGCTGCAGCAGACACAGCGGCTGCACGGCAAGGACATCGGCGCCTCGCTGGACCCGTCCACGGGGGACGATCTGCCCGTCCACGGCGACTCCGCACCGGGGCGGTTCGCCGACGGCGGCGACGAGGGCCTGGCCCGGCTGGTGGCGGACCCGGACAACGGCGGCAAGGACGTACTGGTGACGGGTGACGACCCGGACCAGCCGGTCGACCGGCTTCCGCTGCCGGCCACGGACGGCCGCATCCTGGACGTCTCCCCCGAGTACGTCCTCTACGAGTCGCAGGGCCCGTACAAGCGGCAGTACGTCATCGACATCGTCCGCGACCGGATCGTCAAGGAACAGGCTCCGCAGGCCGCGGCCCTGGACTACGCCACCCTCTGGACGCCGTCCCCGGACCGGCCCGGCACCGTGATCGCCACCGATCTGCGCACCGGGAAGCAGACCGACACCGTGACGCTCGGCGCCTCGTGCACACCCGAGGAGTTGCAGAGCAACGGCACACTTCTCTACTGGAGTTGCCCCGAACAGGGCAAGGCCGGTGTCCAGAACCCGGTCTCCGGGCTCACCTACCCCGCCCCGGCCGACGAAGTCCTCCTCGGTGACGGCTTCCTCGCCGGCCACAACGCTGTCGACGGCGCACTCACCCTGACCGGCCTCAACGAGGACGGCACCACCACCGATCTGGGCTCCGTCCTCGCGCTGAAGCCCACCTCCGCGGCCGACAGCCGGGGCAGCACCTGGGCGGTGGACCGCCGCGCGGGCAAGCTCGCCTATGTCGACCGGGCGGAAACCGTGCACATCTTCGCGCCCCAGCACGGCGTCTCCGCGCTTTCCGTCCCGGACCGCAGCGTCCCCGCCACCTGGGACCGTGGCGAGGAGACCGCCGCCTGGAACGCCCAGTGGTGGCTGTCCAAGCCGGCCGCGTCCTGGAAACTGACGCTGCACAACGACGACACCGACACCCAGGTGCGCACCTGGAGCGGCGAGTCGACCGCGAGCACCGTCAAGGCCTTCTGGGACGGCACCACCACCGACGGCGCCACCGCCCCCGAGGGCGCCTACACCTGGACCCTCACCGCCACGCCGGCGGACGGTCAGGGTGACCCCGTCACCGTGTCCGGGACACTCACGGTCACCGGTCGATGAGGCCGGGCGACTGACCCGGCAGGAAATCCTGACGCCACGTCACCGAGGTTCCGGGTCGGCGGAGCGCGGTAAGCGCCGCGCTCCGCCTCGCCGCGCTCGGTGGCGGGGTCAGCCGGTGGCGTCCGACAATTCCTCGTACAGCCCTTCCAGCGCGATGCGATCGTCGTCCGTACCTGTGTGTGGCGCGCTGAACCAGCGTGCGTAGTCGACGATCTCGGCAAGCCGCCAGTCGAGCGCGAACAGTTCGACCATCGCGGGGTCGGCGGCCAAGCCGCCGCTCTCATCCGTATCGAGCAGATCGGCGTAGTCCCGCTCGCGCGGCGCGAGAGCAAGCGACTCCCAGTCGACCAGCTTGAGACCGCCGGCAACCACGACCTGATTGTCGTTGTGCGGCTCGCCATGGGTCGGCACCCAGACATCCCGGCGGGCGTCCGCGATGCCCGCCAGCTCCAGATAACGGCTGGTCCAGCGCTTGATCGCGGCATGGTGTGCGGCCAGTGCGCCCCGGGCCCGCTCCGCCAGCGGGCCGGACGTCCAGGGCCGGGCGGTACGATCCCGCAACTCATCCGCGAACTGGGGGCCGACCCGTGGGGTCCAGTACGGTATGCCGTCCGGTGGCGCGGCGCGATGCAAGGTGGCCAGCGCCGCGATCACCTCACGGACGTGCTGGGGCGCACTGGCCTCCGCCTCGGTCGGAGACCGGCCGTCCAGCCACGGCGTCACACTGAGCACACCGGGCCCGACGTCGATGGTGAACCGCCCGGACGGCGCGGACAACGGCGCACACACCATGTCCAAACCACCGGCCGCCAGCGTGGCCGCGCCCGCGTAGGCGGCCTCCAGCGAGGCCGCGGTGTGCCGGGGCGCCGGCTGATCCAACGTCACGAACAGTGTCTTACTCGGCGTCTTACCACCGGCGGCCACCCGCCAGTGGTGCGCCCCGAAACCCCAGGGCAGGTAGGCGACTTCTGCGACCTCGGGCAGCCAGTGGCCGGCGACCGCGCTCGCGATCGCCTCATCATCGATAAAGGACGGACGGGTACGCACAAGATCCCATCCTAGGAAGCAGCTGGACCACCGTCACACGAATTTCCGCCGCCCACGTGGCGCGTGTCAGGTCACCAGGCCTTGACGGTAGGCATAGACCACCGCTTGGACGCGGTCACGGAGATCGAGTTTGGTGAGGATGCGCGACACAAAGGTCTTCACGGTCTCGTGGCTTATCTGGAGGGCCGCGGCGATCTCACTGTTGGAGAAGCCGTCCGCGATGAGGCGAAGGACCTCCAGTTCGCGCGGGGTCAGCGGGATGTCACGCGAAGTGTCCTCGGCGGGCCGGATCCGGGCGGCGTACGTGCCCACGAGCCGGCGCGTCACCTCGGGGTCCAGCAGCGCCGCGCCGGTGGCCACGGTCCGGATCCCGTGCAGCAGTTGGGACGGCGGGGCTTCCTTGAGCAGGAAGCCGCTCGCCCCCGCGCGCAGCGCCTCGTACACGTACTTGTCCAGGTTGAACGTCGTCACCACGAGCACCTTGACGGGGTGCGGCACCCCGGCGCCGGCCAGCAGGCGGGTGGCCTCGATGCCGTCGAGCACCGGCATGCGTACGTCCATCACCACGACCTCCGGGCGCAGCCGGCCGGCGAGGTCGACCGCGGCTTGCCCGTCTTCGCATTCGCCCACCACCTCGAGGTCGGGCTGGGCGTCGATGATCGTCACCAGCCCGGTGCGGACCAGCACCTGGTCATCGCAGACCAGGACCCGGATCGGCGCGGTCACGACGGGCTCCCCGCGGGGATCCGGGCCCGGACGACGAAGCCGCCGCCCGTCCGGGCGCCCGCGCTGAAGTCGCCGCCCAGGACGTCGACCCGTTCGCGCAGACCGGCCAGGCCCCGGCCACTCCCGCCGAGGGAGCCGGTCCGCGCGCCGGGCCGCGAGCCGGCCGGCGTGCCGGAGCCGTCCGTGCTGACCTCCACGGTGATGTCCTTGTCGCCGTGGTGCACCTGGACCGAGGTACGGCTGCCGTGGGCGTGCTTGAGGGCGTTCGTCAGGGCCTCCTGAACGACCCGGTAGGCCACGAGGTCGGCGCTGCCGGTCGACTCCGCGGGCGTGCCCTCCTCGGTGAACTCCACCGGCTGCCCGGCCCGGCGCGTCTGCTCCACGAGCGTGAGCAGCCTGCCGACGGGCGGTGTCCTGGCCGGTCCGGAGCCGTGGTCGGGGTTGATCAGATCGAGCAGATGCCGCAGATCGGCGGTGGCCCGCCGGCCGGCATCGGTGACCGCGGTCAGGGCCTGGTCGAGGCGATCGGGCGCGGCGGTCAGATAGCGTGCCGCCTCGGCCTGTACGACCATCGCCGTCACATGGTGGGTCACGACGTCGTGCAGCTCGCGGGCGATACGGGCGCGCTCGGCGGCGCGGGTGTCCTCGGCGACGCGGCGGCGGCGTTCGGCCTCCGCGGCCCGGGTGGAGCGCAGCCACCCCCCGATGCCCCACGCGAGGGCCAGGGCCACGTAGTACGTCACGAACTCGCTCGGCGGCTCGCCCGAACCGAGCTGGTAGAGGGCGACCGCCAGTGGCACGTACGCCACGGAGAAGACGAACACGGTGGCGCGCCGGTGCCGCTCCAGATGGGACCCGGCGGACAGCAGGGCGATGGGCATCGCGGTCCCCGCGAGCGAGTGGTAGCCACGGAGCTGGTCGACGGCGAAGCCGAGCGACACCAGGGAGAGACAGACGACCGGCCACCGCCGGCGCATGGCGAGCGGCAGGCACTGGAGGGCGACTGCCACGATGGCCGGCGCGTCGAAGGGGCGGGCCGCGAGGCCGCCGAGCTGTGTCCCATGGTTCTGGGACGCCGGCAGGAGCGACGCGGCGAGGATCAGCAGGCCGAGCGGGAGATCCCGGACCGTGACATCCAACCGGTGCCACGTCTCCGGGATTTGCCGAGAACTGATCACCGGGCGAGTGTAGCGGTGGCGGCACCCTCCACGGCGCGCCGACGGCGGGGCATCAGATGGCCACGGCGGCTGGCCAGCCACATGAACACGATCGTCACCAGCACACCGAACAGCAGCGTGTACAGACTTCCCTCCGGACCGAAGTCGCCACCGGTGATCGGCGCCGGGCCCGATGTCGCGGAGTCCAGCAGTCCCTTCGGGGTGCCGTTGCCCGACACCTCGGTGCTGAAGATGCCGGAAATGGCGAAGTTCCAGCCGAAGTGCAGTCCGATCGGCACCCACAGGTTGCGGGTGGCGGCGTACGCGGCACCGAGCATGCCACCGGCCTCGATCGCGATGGCGATGGCGCCCCACAGGCTGGCGTGCGGGTTGAGCAGATGCGACAGCCCGAACAGCACACCGGTCAGCGCCAGCGCGATCCATGTACCGATGCGCTCCTCGACAATCCTGAACAGGACACCGCGGAACATCAGTTCCTCCGTCACCGCGGCGGCGGCCATGAAGCCGAACAGCCCCACCGCGCCCGTCGGCGAGCCCAGGCCGTTGACCTTGTAGTAGCCGAGGAAGGCGATATTCGCGACGACGAACCCGGACATCACGAAGCCGATCAGCACCCCCCAGCCGATCGCGGCCCCGGCACCCTCCCGGGCCACCTCCGTGGACGGGCGGCGCTCGGTCCGCCGCACCACCCACCCGTAGACGAACACCGCGAGCACGGCTGTCGGGACTCCGACGGCCAGCTTGAGCCACGGGTTCCCCTCCACCGCGGCAAGGCCCTGGCCGCCGAGGAAGGCGACCGCCGCGACGGCCACCAGTTGCCAAACCAGCCTCATGAAGACTCCTTCGCCAGATCCGCGGCCGGAGTGCCGCGGCGGCACCGAACGCTACGGATCGGCCGGCCCGGAATCGTCACCACACGGTGGACACTTGCGCGTAGCTCGCACGGGGGACAGACCGGTGCCCTGCCCGCGTGACGACGGACGCGGACCCAGTACGCGTCCGCCACCGCTCACCAGGCATACGCCTCGGGTGCGGGCTTCGCCCCGTTCGGTGCGGGCGGCGGGAAGGTCTCGTCCAGCTTGGCGAGGGTGTCGTGGTCGGGGGTGATCTCCAGTGCGCGCAGGGTGCCGTCGAGCTGTTCGACGGTCCGCGGTCCGACGATCGGCCCGGTCACTCCGTCCTGGGCGAGCAGCCACGCCAGGCCGACGTGGGCCGGGTCCTCGCCGAGGTCGGCGCACAACTTCTCGTATGCCTCGACCGCTTCCCGCCGCTCGGCGAACGCCGCGGCCCACAGCCCCGAGCCGCTGCGGCCGGTCAGCCCCTCACGCTGCTTGCGGAGAACACCGCTGAGCACTCCGCCGTGCAGCGGCGACCACGGGATCACGCCCAGCCCGTAGTGGCGCGCGGCGGGCAGCACCTCCAGCTCGGCCCAGCGGCTCATGAGGTTGTAGATGGACTGCTCGCTGACCAGCCCGAGGAAGTGCCGCGACCGGGCGGCCTCCTGCGCCTGCGCGATATGCCAGCCGGCGAAGTTGGACGAGCCGAAGTAGAGCACCTTTCCCTGCTGGCGAAGGACGCTGAACGCCTCCCAGATCTCTTCCCACGGGGTGTCCCGGTCGATGTGGTGCATCTGGTACAGGTCGATGTAGTCGGTCTGCAGCCGCTTCAGTGACGCGTCGACCGCGCGCCGGATGTGCAGCGCGGACAGCCCTCTTTCGTTGGGCCAGTCCCCCATCGGCAGGTAGACCTTGGTGGCGAGGACGGTCTTCTCGCGCCGGCCGCCGCCCTGGGCGAACCACCGGCCGAGGATCTGCTCGGTGAGGCCTTCACCTTGCTGCGCGCCGTACGAGTTGGCCGTGTCGAAGAAGTTGATGCCGTGCTCATGCGCATGGTCCATGATCGCGCCGCTGTCCTCTTCGGACGTTCGCGACCCGAAGTTCATGGTGCCGAGGACGAGCCGGGACACCGAGAGGCCACTGCGGCCCAGGCGGGTGTACTCCACGTGCTCCAACCTTTCAGGAGATGTCACTAGTCGCGCCATATTCGCGTCAGGCAGGACGCGATGAAGATACGACTTGCAACATCGATGACGCAAGTATCCAGCGAACCGTGACGCTGCCGTATGCTTCCCCTATGAAGACGCAGAGGGAGTCGCCCCCCACCCGCAGCCGACCGTTGCGCGCGGACGCCGAGCGGACGATGACGGCGATCCTGGAGGCAGCCGAGCGCACCCTCAGCCGCGACCCCGCGGCCACGATGGAGCAGATCGCCGAAGCCGCCGGCGTCGCCCGCACCACCGTGCACCGGCGCTTCGCCACCCGGGAGGCACTGATCGACGCCCTGGCCGGGTGGGCCACCGAGCGGTTCGCCGCGGCGGTGGACGCCGCCCACCCGGACACGGCTCCACCGCTGGTCGCTCTCTACCAGACGACCGCGAACGTCCTCGGCGTCAAGGTCAGTTGGGGATTCGCGATGAGCCAGGCGTCCTCGGTCAACCCGGAGGTGGCGCGCGTCCACAGCGATGTACGGGACACCTGCGAGCGGTTGTTCCGCCGGGCCCAGGAGGCGGGTGTCCTGCGCGCCGACATCGACATCCCGTGGACCCGCCGCGTCTACTACGCCCTCATCCACGAGGCCGCGCAGAACAGGGCCGAGGAAGACACCGCCACCCTCGCGACGCTCGTCGTGGACACCCTGCTCCGCGGCGCGGGCACCCCCCACCCCGACCGGCTGTGAGGACGGCTACAGCGTCACCCTCCTGCCACCGTCCGGCAGGTCATGAGCCTCACCTCTTCGGATCGGCCGGTTCGGACGAGTCAAGGCTGGTCCGCAGCGTCACCGGCTTCAGGAGGACGGCCGCGACGATGCCCAAGGCCGCCACGGCGGCGCCGATGAGGAAGACGAGCCCGGTCGCGTCGCCGTAGGCGACACGGGCGGATTCCCCACCCTGCGCGGTCCGCTCGGCGACCTGCCGAGCCAGTACGGCGCCCAGAACCGTGACGCCGAACGTACCGCCCAGGGAGCGGAAGAAGGTGACCGTGGTGCTGGCCGTACCGATGTCCTTGAGGGGGACGGAGTTCTGCACGGCCAGCACGAAGTTCTGCATGGTCATACCGACGCCGAGGCCGATGCACAGCATCGCCGCGCTCATGAACACCAGGGACGTTCTGTGGTCGATGGTGCCAAGACCGGCGAACCCGGCCGTGAGCAGGACGGAGCCGACGATGACGAAGGGCTTGAGGTTCCCGGTCCTGCTGAGCAGCCGGCCCGCCAGGATGGAGGAGACCAGGATGCCGCCCATCATCGGAATGGTCAGCCGCCCCGCCCGGGTGGCCGTGTAACCGCGGCTGACCTGGAAGTACTCGCTGAGATAGACCGAGGCCGCGAACATGGCCGTACCCGCGGCGAGACTTCCCAGGATCGCGAGTACGGTGGTGCGCTGCCTGATGATCTGCAGCGGCACGATGGGCTCGGCGGCCCGTGCCTCCACCCACAGGGCGACGGACAGCAGGACCAGTGCCGCGACGGCCACCGGGAGGCTGATGAAGAAACACCACCGCCAGCCCAGCCACGAGGTGTCGACGATGAGACCGCCGAGCAGCGGACCGCCGATGGTGGACGGGGCCGTGACACTGCTGAGGTAGCCGCTGTACTGGCCGCGTTCGCGCGGCGGGATCATCGCGGCGGTGGCGATCTGGACCAGGTTCTTCTTGCTGAAGAGGTCTGCCAGCTTGCCCCCGATCGGGGTTGTGGCGGTCGTGCTGAGCAGCGTCGCGGTGACGACCCAGGTGTACTGCGTCTGTGTGCCGTGCAACGCGCCGATCATCCTCGGCAGCGCGGTGGACACCACCGTGCTGCTCAGTGTCGCGACGAACAGCGCGCTGAGCAGGCCACTGAGGGCGACCAGGACCTGCCGTTGGACCTTCGGTGGCCGTGTGCCCGCGGTGGCGGACTCGTTCACTGCGGCGGTGCTCATCGCGCGGGCTCCAGGCCGTCGACGGGTGGTCTTACGCGGCTGCTACCGCTCTCCTTCCGGTGTGCGCGTGGCGGGGTGGGGAGCGTGGTCGACGACGAGTTTCCGGTGTTTGCGCAGTTCACGGTGGCTGTTCCAGCCGAGCACTCCGACGACCTTGCCCTCGTGGCCGTACGCGGCGACGAAGCTGCGGTCGTCCGGGCTGCCGTGCACGATCGTCACGTCCGCGCCGTCGGGGAAGATGCCGTAGGCCTGGATACGGGCGTCGTACTGGTCGCTCCAGAAGTAGGGAACGGGAGCGAAGGGGCGCTGTTCGCCAAGGATGTCCGCGGCCACGGCCATGCCCTGTTCGGTGGCGTTGAGGCGGTGTTCGACGCGCATCCGCACACCGAAGTGCGGGTTGTGCCAGGACGCGACGTCCCCGGCCGCGTAGATGCCGGGGGCGGCCTGGCAGCGGGCGCCGCATTCCACTCCGTTGCCCAGGGGCAGTCCGGAGTCGGCCAGCCAGCCGGTCGCGGGTGTGGAGCCCACGGCGACCACGACCAGGTCCGCGTCGAGTTTCGTGCCGTCGGCGAGTTCGACGGCGACCACGCGGCCGGCGGAGTCCCGGAACCGGGCCACGCCGACACCCAGGCGCAGTGCGACCGAGTGATCGCTGTGCAGCTGTCCGACGAGTGCCCCGACCCGGTCGCCGAACTGCCGGCGCATGGGCACCGGCAGCGGGTCGACCAGCGTGACGTCCAGCCCCATGGTGCGCGCCACCGCCGCCACTTCGGCCCCCAGGAATCCGGCGCCGACCACCACGACCTTCGGCCGGGCCAGCAGGTGGGTGCGGAGCGTGAGGGCGTCGTCGAGCGTACGCAGGACGTGTACGCCTGCCAGATCGTCGCCGGGCAGTCGGCGCGGGGTGACGCCGGTGGCGATGACCAGGGCGTCGTACGCGAGGCGATCGCCGCCGTCCAGCAGGACCTTCCGCCTGACGATGTCCAGCCCGGTTGCACGGCGGCCGAGTTGGAAGTCCGCGTCCAGCCTGCCGATGGCCTGATCGTCACGCAGCCGCACCCGCTCCGGCTGCCAGGCGCCGGACAGGACCTGTTTGGACAGCGGCGGCCGGTCGTACGGCAGATGCGGCTCGTCGCCGACGAGGGTGAGGCTCCCGTCGTATCCCTTGTTGCGCAGGGCCTCGGCCGTGGCCAGTCCGGCGGCCGAGGCTCCTACGATCACCACATTCCTGAGCATCGACTGCATCGACTGCACCGGCGGGATCGACCGCATCACCAGGTCACCGGGAGCCGGTAGGCACCGTAGACGAAACCGTCGTGTTTGAAGGGGATCTCCGCCAGGTCCGCGGCCAGGGCCAGGGTCGGGATCCGCCGCAGGAGGGTGGGGTAGACGACCTGGAGTTCCATCCGGGCCAACGGCTGGCCCAGACACTGGTGGACCCCGAATCCGAAGGCCACATGGCGCCGGGCGTCGCGCCGGATGTCCAGCCGGTCGGGGTCGGGGAAGACCGACGGGTCCCGGTTGGCGATCTCGTTGACCGGGATGATGCCCTCGCCGGCGCGGATGACCTGACCGGCGATCTCGATGTCCGCCAGCGCCGCCCGGCGCTGCCCGCCGTGTGTGATGGTGAGGTAGCGCAGCAGCTCGTCGACCGCCGAGGCGATCAGCTTCGGATCCTCGGCGTCCCGGAGGAGGGCCAGTTGGTCGGGGTGTTGGAGCAGGGCCAGCGTGCCGAGCGTGATCATGTTCGCGGTGGTCTCGTGACCCGCGAACAGCATCAGCACCCCCATCTCGGTCGCGTCCTCCCGGGCCAGCTCACCGGCCTTGATCCGCTCGGCGAGCCCGGAGAGCAGGTCCTCGCGGGGCTGGGCCAGCTTCTCCCCCAGCAGTCCGTCCAGGTACTCGGACAACCGCCCGCGGGCTGCCGCACGCTCCTCAGCGGTCGTCTCCCGGTTGATGATGGTTTTGCTGTTGGCCTGGAAGAACTCATGGTCGTCGTAGGGCACGCCGAGCAGGTTGGAGATCACCAGCGACGGCACCGGCAACGCCAGCGCCTCGACCAGATCGACCGGCTTGGGGCCGGACAGCATCGTGTCGATCAGATCGTCCGTGATCTTCTGGGTGGGTGGCCGCAGCGCCTCCACCCGCTTGATGGTGAACGCGGACGTCACCATCCGCCGCAGCCGGGCGTGTTCGGGGTCGTCCATCAAGATGAAGCTGGTGCCGGTCGACCGCTTGCCCTCCTTCTTCAGGGCGTCGATCACTTTCACCTCCCCGGGGGAGAGCTTCGGCGCACCGGGCCGGAAAGGGTCCACGCTGACCCTCGGGTCGGACATCAGCGCCCGGTGTTCCTCCCAACTGGTGACCAGCCAGGCGAGGGTCCGGTCCCACAGCCGGATCCGCACCAGCGGGCCCTCCGCCTGCCGTGCCCGCATCGCGGGGGCCGGATCGAGCGGACACCGTGCGGACCTGACGATGTCGTACTCCGGGGTGTCCAGCGGGGTTCCACTCGTCGTGTTGCCTGCCGCACTGGTCACTGCTTCTCCTCGATCGTGGGGGGCGCTCGGGGGCTCGGGGGCTCGGAGATGCTCCAGCGAGAGATCGAACTCGACATCGCCGAGGACCAGGCAACACCAGCCGCGATGATTAAGTCAACCCGTTGATTTAATTTATGGCCGGATCCGACCCGCCCCACGAACGGACGCGCGCCGAACGGTTCGGCCGGTCAGCCCTCGCGCGTGAACGGCGCCTGCCACAGGGCGACGATGGCATCGATCAGACCATTCGCCGCCCCCTGCCAACTGGCCCTGGCCGTCGGCGCGTTGTCCGCAAGGGCACGCTCCCGCTCCGCGGACATCTGCGCGATCAAGTGACGCGTCATGGCCGCACGCTCGGCATGCACCTCGGCCGGCAGATCGGGCAGACAGCCCTCCAGCCCCTCCTGCAACCGCCGCATCGACGGCGACCCGGCCGCGAACTCCTCCACCGTGACGGCACGCAGCGCCGGATCCGCCGACACCTGGGCGATGAATCGCGCGTACCAGCTGGGCGCGCCCAGAGCCTCCAAGTGCTCGGTCACCGGACGGACCGCGCAGGCCACCCAGTCCCGCAGATCGGCGGACTCCCCCATCGCGTCCAGCATGCGCACACGGCCGACCTCCACCCGCTCCGCATGCCGACGGGCGATGGCGCGCACCAGGTCGACCTTCGTGCCGAAGTGATAGCTGACCGCGGCATTGTTGCCCTGCCCGGCGGCCTCGCTGATCTGACGGTTGGCGACCGCATGCACCCCGCGTTCGGCGAACAGCCGCTCCGCCGCGTCGAGGAGGGCCACCCGCGTCGCAGTGACCTGCTCGTCCCGTCTCGTCCTGTCGGCCATCGCCACCGCCACCTCGGGACATCGCGCCAGTCCGCGAAGGCCCGTCCCCCAAGCCACCGCGGATCCTCGACCAGGTCGGCGAGGTCAAACGACGAAAGCGTACGCAATGACCCGACCGATTCAGGCCACCTTCCCGTCCAGCCTCTCCCACGGGCGCGACCGTGGCGCGATCCCTATCCGCTTCCGCCGCACGCATGCGATACCGTTAAATCAACCCGTTGATTTAACACGCATGCCTCCCTTCCCCCACCGCGAGGAGTGACATGACGAACGCCGTTGAACACCCCGACCAGAACGACCCCATCGTCCGCCTGCCACTGCCCACCGACGGACCGCTGGACCCGCCGCCCGAATGGGAACTGCTGCGCGCACGGTGCCCGGTGGCCACCGTCGAACTCCCCAGCGGAGACACCGGCACCCTGCTGACCCGCTACGACCACGTCAAGGCCCTCCTGTCGGACCCCCGCTTCTCACGCCCGGCCCCCGAGGACGACAGCGCGCGGATCGCCCCGGAAGGAGCCGGCGGCGTGTCGACCAACAGCGGTATGTCGCTCTCGCTCCAGTCCAGGGGCGAAGGCCACCAGAGGTGGCGGCGGCATATGGGCAAGTACTTCACCGCCAGGCGTGTCACCGCGCTGCGCCCCGGTATGGAGGAGATGGCCGAGGCCCTGATCGACGCCATGGTCGAAAGCGGTTCGCCCGCCGACCTCAAGGCGGCGCTCGGCTTTCCGCTGCCGGTCTATGTGATCTGCGACCTGCTCGGCGCGCCCGCCGAGGACCGGGACCGCTTCTCCTACTGGTCCGACGCGTTTCTGAACGTCAGCCGCTACTCGGGGGCGGAGACCAGGGCGGCCCACGAGGACTTCGTGACGTATATGTCCGAGCTGATCGCGGCCAAGCGTGCCGAGCCCGGTGAAGACCTGATCAGCACGCTGATCGAGGAGAGCCGGGCGGAGGGCGAGGGGCTGACCGACCCCGAGCTCCGCGACACGGGTATGGCTCTGCTGGTCGCCGGGCACGAGACCACCGCGAACATGATCGGCAAGATGGTCGCCATGCTGCTGGCCGACCGCACTCGGTGGGACAGCCTGCTCGCCGACCCCTCCCTGATACGTACCGCGGTCGACGAGGTGCTGCGCTCGGACGCCAACCTGGGCGGCTACGGCGTCCGGCGCTATCTGACCGAGGACTACGAGGTGGACGGGGCGGTGCTGCCGGGAGGCACCACCGTCTTCTGCGGTCTGTCCGCCGCCAACCGCGACGAGCGGGCCTTCGCCGACCCGGACGGGATGGACCTCACCCGCAGCCCCAACCCCCATCTCACCTTCGGCGCCGGAGCCCACTCCTGCCTGGGCCAGTCCCTGGCCCGCACCGAACTCCAGGTCGTCCTGAAGGCCCTGCTGCACAAGCTGCCGAGCCTCGACCTGGCGGTACCGGTTGCGCGGCTGCGGCAGATCGAAGGACTCACCGTCGGTGGCCTGCGCGAGGTGCCGGTGCGATGGTGACCCGCCCCGCCGAAGCTTCCGTACGGACCGTACGGACCGACAACGCAGCCGAGGACACGGCCGAAAGGCCGACCCGGAAGAAGGGAGCGACCGTGAAGGTCACCGTGGACGAGGACAAGTGCTGCGCCGCCGGGAGTTGCGTACTCGCCGCACCGGATGTCTTCGACCAGCGCGAGGAGGACGGCATCGTCGTCCTCCTCGACGCCGAACCCGCCGAGGACCAGCATGCGGCCGTACGGGACGCGGCCGCCGTGTGTCCCGCCGCCGCCATCGCTCTGAGCGACGTATGACGCGCTGAACGCCTCCGGGGCAGGGCATCTTCGGACGACTTCCGCGGGTGCCTTGCCCCCTCGTGTTTCAGGCCACTTGTTTCAGGCCGCCTTGTTTCAGGCCCCCGGAGTGACCGGCACCGTGGCCATCTCGGCCGCCTGACGCAGCGCCTCGACCATACTGCCGGCCTCCGCCGTGCCCGTTCCGGCGATGTCGAACGCGGTGCCGTGGTCGACCGACGTACGGATGACGGGCAGGCCCACGGTGAGGTTGACGCCCGCCTCGATGCCCAGGACCTTGACCGGGCCGTGGCCCTGGTCGTGGTACATGGCCACGATCAGGTCGTAGTCGCCGCGGCCGGCCAGGAAGAAGGCGGTGTCGGCGGGCAGCGGGCCCCGGGCATCGACGCCCTCGGCGCGCAGCTTCTCCAGGGCCGGGACGATCTTCTCCTCTTCCTCGCCGTAGCCGAACAGCCCGTTCTCGCCCGCGTGCGGATTGATGCCGCAGACGCCGATGACGGGGTTCGGGGTGCCGGCGCGGACCATCGCCTCATGGCCGCGGCGTACGGTGCGCTCGACGAGGCCCGGCTCGATCCGGTTGACCGCGTCGATCAGACCGATATGCGTGGTGACGTGGATGACCTTCACCTTCTCGGTGGAGAGCATCATCGAGACCTCTTCGGTCCCGGTCAGGTGGGCGAGGAGTTCGGTGTGGCCGGGGTAGATGTGCCCCGCGGCGTGCAGGGCCTCCTTATTGAGCGGCGCGGTGCAGATGGCGTGCACCGCGCCCGCCACCGCGAGTGCGGCGGCCCGCTCGATGTACGCGTACGCGGCGCCGCCCGCGACCGGCGACAGCTTGCCCCAGGGCAGGTCGGCGGGGAGCAGGCCGAGGTCGACGACGTTGACGCGGCCGGGCGTGAACTCGGCGTCGCGCGGGTGATCGACCGCGGCGATCTCGCAGTCCAGGCCCAGGATGCGGGCGGCCTCGCGCAGCCGCTGTGCGTCACCGATGACAACGGGGCGGCAGCGGGTCAGAACGGCGTCGTCAAGGAGGGCCGCGACGACGACCTCGGGGCCGATTCCGGCACCGTCGCCCATGGTCACGGCGATGAGGGGGAGGGGGGTGGGCATAAGAGCAACTCCTAGACGGGAGGCGGGCGGTGACAGGTGCGCGATGTGCGCAACCGCGCCGGGCTCGGCGGCGCCCACGGGATCGAACCTCCTTGGGCACGTCCGGCGTGGGCGGCCCGGTTAGGATCATGACACAATTTGCGTGAAGCGCGCGAGACCTCTTGCGCGAATTACGCAGTCGTGCGAGCGTTCCCGTGGCGCCGACGGCCGTCACCCGCGGACCTCGTCGCCCTCGTGGACGCGGCGCGTACCGGCTTACACAGCTCATCGCGTCGCACTGGGCCGCAGCAGCGCATGGCCGGGAACCAGCGCGGCTGCCGGTCGAGGCCGCGTAGCCGCACGGCACCATCCGCGATGCGCACATCACGCATGAATTCGCGCATGGAATCGCGTATGGGACCCCTCGTGGGATCGCGCATCCGCAGCACGAGACCGCACCACCCGCACCACCCGCTTCGGAAGGACCCGCCGTGACCGTCGGCCTTGAACTCCCGCACGTCCCCGTCCCGCTGTCCCGTCTCGTGCTCGGCACGATGACGTTCGGCGACACCGCCGACCGCGCGACGGCCGCCGCGATGGTGGACGCCGCGCTCGATGCGGGCATCACCGGTGTGGACACCGCCAACGGCTACGCGGGCGGCGAGAGCGAGCGCATCCTCGCCGAGCTGCTGCCCGGCCGCCGCGACCGGGTGGTTCTCGCCACGAAGGCCGGCATCCCGCACCCCGACCAGGGCGAACACGCGCCACTCTCGCCCGAGGGCCTGCGCGCCGCGCTCGACGGGAGCCTCAAGCGCCTGGGCACCGACCACGTCGACCTCTTCTATCTGCACCAGCCGGACCGCAGGACACCCATCGCCGACACCCTGGCGACCGTCGCCGAGTTCGTACGGGCGGGCAAGGTCCTCGCCCTCGGCGTCTCCAACTTCGCCGCCTGGCAGATCGCCGAGCTGAACCGCGTGGCCGACGTGGTCGGCTGCCCCCGCCCCGTCGTCGCCCAGCAACTCCACAATCTCCTCGCGCGCCGTATCGAGGAGGAGTACACGGAGTTCGCCGCCGTCACCGGGCTGCACACGATGGTCTACAACCCGCTCGGTGGCGGCCTGCTCACCGGCCGCCACAGTTTCGAGCAGGCCCCGGCGGGCGGGCGCTTCGGCGACTCCAAGCTGGCCGCGATGTACCGCGAGCGGTACTGGAACGAGGATCTGTTCCGCGCCGTGACCGACCTCACCCGTATCGCCTCCGACGCGGGCCTGCCGCTGACCGACCTGGCCCTGCGCTGGCTGCTGTCGCGGCCCTCCACCGACGCGCTGCTGCTCGGCGGCTCCAAGGTCGAGCACCTGAAGGCCAATATCGCCGCCGCGGCCGCGGGCCCGCTGCCCGCGGACGTCCTGGCCGCCTGCGACGAGGTCGGCGCCCGGCTGCGCGGCCCGATGCCCGCCTACAACCGCTGACCTCGCAGCCCACCGCTGCACCTCGCCGCCCAGCACTGCACCTCGCAGCCCACTGCTGCACCTCGCCGCCCACCTCGCAATGGAGACACACATGGCCACCGGCCGCACGTCCGCCGAGTTCACCGCCGCGCTGCGCAATCGCGAGCAGCTGATCGGCTACTGGTCGCTGCTCGACTCGCCGATCGCCGCCGAGCGCCTTGCGCGTATCGGCTACGACTACCTGGCCTTCGACGCCCAGCACGGCCTCTTCGGCTACCAGGGCATGCTGAACAACCTCCTCGCCACCGACACCAAGGGCAGCACCGCCGTCGGCATGGTGCGCGTCGAGGCCAACGACCTCACGTACATCGGCAAGGCCCTCGACGCGGGGGCGAGCGCCGTGATCGTGCCGCTGATCGACAACGCCCAGGACGCCGCCGACGCCGTCGCCGCCGTCCGCTATCCGCCACTGGGCCGCCGCTCGTACGGCCCGATGCGCGCCCAGCTGCGTATCGGGCCGAACCCGGCCGATACGCACGATCAGACCGCCGTCCTCGCGATGATCGAGACGGCCGACGGCCTGGCCAACGTCGAGGAGATCTGCGCGACCCCCGGCCTGGACGGCGTCTACGTCGGCCCGTCCGATCTGCGCCTGGCCATCGGCGGCGCGACCTCCACCGACCCCGCCGTACAGGACGAGTTCGAGCAGGCCCTCACCCGCGTCCGCAAGGCGGCCGAGGCGGCGGGCATCGCGGCCGGGATCCACAACGCCGACGGCGCCGGCGCCGCCCGCCGCCTCGCCGAGGGGTTCACGTTCGCGACGGTCGCGGCCGATGTCGTGCATCTGCAGCAGATCGCGACGTCCCACCTTCAGGCGGCACGGGGCGGGACGCGCTGATGCCGACCACGCTCATCACGACGCCCACCTTCGCCCGGCATTCGGCGCGCCCCTGGCAGATCCTGGAGGACGCCGGGGCGGGTCCGCTGCGCCCGTACGAGGACGTGGCGCTGCCCACCGCCGAACTCTTCGAGTACGCGGCCGGTGCGGACGCGTTGATCGTTGGCATGGACCCGATCACGGCCGAGGTGATGGACGCCGCGCCCCGCCTCAAGGTGATCGCCAAGCACGGCGTCGGTGTCGACACCATCGACGTGGCCGCCGCCCACGCGCGTGCGATACCGGTGGTCTGCGCGCCGGGCAGCAACTCGCGTGCGGTGGCGGAGTACACCTTCGGCCTGCTGCTGTCCGCGACCCGCTCCCTCGCCGCCTCGCACACCGCGGTGGCGGCGGGCGGCTGGCCGAAGCTGTTCGGCCCCGAGCTGCACGGCAAGACGCTGGGCATCGTCGGCTTCGGCCGCATCGGCCGCCTGCTGGCCGGCTACGCCCGCGCCTTCGGGATGGAGTTGCTGGCCCACGACCCGTACGTCGCCGAGGCCGACGTCCGCGCGCACGGCGCCGAACCGGTCGCACTCGACGCCCTGTTGGTGCGCGCCGATGCCGTAGGCCTGCACACCCCGCCCGACCCGTCCGGCACCCCGCTGCTCGACCGCGCCCGCCTGGCGGCGATGAAGCCGGGCGCGATCCTGGTCAACGCCGCACGCGGCGGGCTCGTCGACGAACGCGCGCTCGCCGATCTGCTCGGCTCCGGACACCTCGGGGCCGCGGCCCTCGACGCGTTCAGCACCGAACCGCTGCCCGCCGACCATCCGCTGCGCGCGGCCCCGCGCACCCTCCTCACCTCCCATATGGCCGCCTGCACACCCGAGGCCAACCAGGCCATGGGCGCGATGGTGGCCGAGGACGTCATCCGCGTACTGGCGGGCGAGGAGCCGCACCACCAGGCGCGCTGAGACACCACAGCAGGCAGCCGCCGCGCGCTGAGACACCACGGCACGCAGACGCCACGGCACTGAGACACCGCGACACGCGCGCACAAGGCCCCCCCCCGCTGTCCCCATTCCGGATACCGGCGACGGCGCCGGCAGATCCCCTAAGGACCTGATATGGCCACCACGACCGACGGCACCACCGCGGCGCCACCACCCGCGCAGGCCGACCCGTACGCGCTGCGCGCCGAAGACGCCCGCCCGGCCCCCGTGACCTTCGGTGGCCGAGTACGCCACCTCGGCCCCGGTCTCGTGCTGTCCGCCGCCGTCGTCGGCTCCGGTGAACTGATCACCACCACCTCGCTCGGCGCCAAGGCCGGGTTCGCGCTGCTGTGGCTGGTGATCGTCTCCACTGCGGTCAAGGTCTGGGTGCAGATGGAGCTGGCCCGCTGGACCATCCTCAACGGCCGCCCGGCGCTCGACGGCTTCCGTGACGTCGGCCCCCGGATCGGTCGGCTGAGCTGGATCAACTGGCTCTGGATCGGCATGGACTTCGCCAAGATGTTCCAGCGCGGCGGCATCATCGGCGGCACCGCGGCGGCCTGCTCCATCCTGCTGCCGATCAACGGGGCGGCGCTGAGCACGTCCTCCCTGACCATCTGGGCCATCATCGTCACCGGTGCGGCCATCCTCATCCTGCAGACGGGCAAGTACCCCGTCGTCGAGCGGGTCGAGGTCATCGGCATCACGCTCAAGACCATCATCACCTTCGGCCTGGCGCTCGCCCTGCCGTTCACCGCCTTCGGATACGGCCCCGAGCAGTTCGCCGACGGACTGAGCTTCCAGATCCCCGCGGGCACGGTCGGCATCGCACTCGCCATGTTCGGCATCACCGGCGTCGGCGCCGACGAGATGACGACGTACACGTACTGGTGCCTGGAGAAGGGCTACGCCCGCTGGACCGGCCCCGACGACGGCACCGAGGAGCGCGCCCAGCGGGCCGAGGGCTGGCTCAAGGTCATGCGGCTCGACGTGGCCGTCTCCTGGGTCATCTGCACCATCTGCACCCTGTCCTTCTATGTGATCGGCGCCTCGGTGCTCCACCCACAGGGCCTGGTGCCCGAGGGCAACGGCATGATCACCACGCTGTCGCACATCTACACCGACACGCTCGGACCCTGGGCCGAGTATCTGTTCCTGGCCGGTGCGATCGCCGTCCTCTTCTCGGTCACCGTCGCCTCGTCGGCCAGTGTCCCGCGCCTGTGGACCAACACCCTCGGTCTGCTCGGAGTGATCAACTGGAAGGACATGCGCGTACGCACGCGCACCATCCGCATCCTCACCTGCTGTCTGCCCCCGGTGTGGATGTGCATCTTCCTGTGGGTCCAGTCCCCGGTCCTGATGGTGCAGATCGGCGGCATCGGCGGTGGCATCTTCCTGCTCGCGGTCGTGGTCGCGGTCTGGCGTCTGCGCTACACCGGCGTCCCGCCCCGCTTCCGCGCCAACCCCTGGCTGACCGCCGCCCTCGTCGTGAGCAGCGCGGCGATCCTGTTCCTCGGGGTGTACGGGGTGCTCGACACGCTCGAGCTCACGCCCGGCAGCTGATTCCGGCGCCCTCTGCACACCGCACACCACCCCGCCGCCCGCCCCGGCCCGGCCCCGACTCACGGGTCCGGCTCCGCCGGGGCGGGCGGCGGGGTTTGAGCGCCTGTCGCCGGTGGGGCGATTACTCCAGACCGACGCGGCCGGGGCGAGGTCCTGGTCAGCGGCGGCCGACTCCGAGCCGGCGACCTCCTACGGCCTCACCGACTTCCACCTCGACGAAGTCGCCACCAAGCGCGCCATGCTCGGCAACGCCGCGCACCGCTACGTACTGGCCGACTCGAGTAAGTTCGGCCGCACGGCCGCGCATCGCGTATGCGAGCTGAACGGCTTCGGCACCCTCATCACCGACCAGCCATGCCCGGCCGAACTGCGCACCGCCCTCGACCGCGACCGCCCGAGCCGCCGAACAGGGGCCCACAGCCTCCTCCCCCGCCCCCGGGAGACCCGAACCGGCCCGCACGCATCCGGGAATGGCCCCCGCTGTGGCGGATCCTGCGCCGCGTGCCGCCCCACTTGTTGATGCTGCTCGTACCCGTGCTGCTGATCCTCTCCCCCCTGCTGGCGCTCCACTCCTCGCCCGCACCGCCCGCCTCGTCGCCCACCGCATCTTCAGCGACAACGCCTCCGCCCGCGTGCACGACCCGGCTGTGGCCCGCGTCAAAACGCTCCGGACGTGGACGGCGGCCGCCCGACGACTGGCGACGCGGGCCACCCTGCGCGGCCCGCTGCGCAAACTCGCCTGTTTCCTGGGCACGCTGGCCCTCGTGCCCGCGCTCATCGCCGGCCTGGATCCGGCGAACCCCTCCCGAGCGGGCGGCTCGCTCGGCACATGGCTGGCCCTGGCATCCCTGGCGGCCTGCGTATGGGCGGTGTTCCTCTTCCTGTTCACCACGGCCGCCGTCGCACGGACCGGCTTCGGCACGGCCGACGTGCACCCCGCGCTCCCGGCCCTGCTGACCACCGTTCTGGTCTGGGAGTACGCGGCCCTCGGCGGACTGCCCACCGGACCGCCGGCGATCGCGTACGTGTTACTCATCGGCGGCCCGGCCACGGTGACGGCCATCGCGTGGTGGGAGATCCATCGGCTGCGGACCCACCACGGGGTGACGCTGCGGGGCGGCGCCCCGGCGGAATGACGTGCCGGCGAGGCCGAAGGGGAGCCGGGGAGCTCAGACGAGCAGGGCTCCCAAGAGGGTGATGCCCACCAGGAACCACGCGACGTAGTCGCCCACATGGCCGGAGTGCAGCCGTCTCAGCGGGGTGAACCAGCGGGCCGGTTGGCCCGCCGAACGCCGTGTGGCCAGCAGTGCCAGCGCCGCCGCCAGGGCGGTGGCCAGCAGACCCCACAGCAGGCCGGCCGCCGTCCAGTGCGGCGCGGGGGCGGGCGCGGGCTGTGCCGGCCGGCCGTACAGTACGGAGGCGAGGTAGCCGTGGTGATCGGTGAAGGTGTCCGCGGCGTGACCGACACCGGTGCGCAGGCCGGGGACCAGACCCACCGCCAGCGCCCCGGCGAGCAGTACGGCCGGTGCGGCGAGCATCGAGTCCGGGATCCGGGACAGCGGCCCGCCCCGCGTCTCCGGCTCCTCCGCTTCGCCGGTGGTCTCTTCCGGGGCGTCCGGAGGGCGGGTGCCGAGCCCGAGGAACACCCGGGCACCGGCGCGCAGCACCGCGCCGCCGGTGAGCGCCGAGACCAGCACGAACAGTGCGGTCCCCCAGCCCCCCACAGCCTCCTCGGTGACCGACTTGCCCAGCGCGGTGCCGAACGGTGGCAGCCCGGCGAGGGCCAGGCCACCGAGCCCGAACATCGCGCCGACCCCGAGCAGTTCCCGTCCCCTGCCGTGCAGTTGGTGTTCGTCGACGCTCCCGTAACGGTCCAGCAGGATCCCCACGCAGGCGAACAGCGCGGCCTTGGTCCCGGCGTGTGACAGGACGTACAGGGCGACTCCGCCGATCCCCTCGGTAGTGAGCTGCGCCAGGCCGATCAGGAACAGCCCGGTGTGCGCGACCGTCGAGTAGGCGAGCATCCGCTTGAGGTGACGCTGCTGCCAGCACATCAGCGAGCCCAGTACGGCCGTCAGCACGCCCAGGGTCAGCACTGCCCGGTGTACGTCGGGGGCCGGGATGCCGCCGGGGCCGGCGAAGACGGTCCAGTAGACGCGGGCCGTCCCGTATACGCCCAACTCGACCATCACCCCCGACAGCAGCATGCACACGGGGGTCGGTGCCACCGCGTGCGCGTCGGCGAGCCAGAAGTGGAAGGGAACCGCGGCGGCCTTGACGAACAGTCCGGTGGCCACGAGGACGAAGGCCGCGATCACCAGCGCGTCCGGACCGTCGGCGGGGTGGGCGTCCAGCGCCTGTCCGATCTGCGCAAGGCCCAGTTCGCCGGTGCGGGCGTACAGCAGGGCGATACCCGACAACATGGCGTAGCCGCCGAGCGAGTTGACGACACCGAACACCAGGCCGCCCTGCACGGCGCGTGCCTCCTCGACGCGGTAGCCGGTCAGCGCGTACGCGACCACACTCATCAGCTCGAAGAAGACGAACGCGTTGAAGAGGTCGCCGGTCAGAGCGAAGCCGCACATGCCCGCCTGGAAGAGCAGCACCAGTCCGGGGAAGGCACCGGCATGGCGTCGTGGCGGTTCGTCGAAGTATCGCCAGGCGTAGGCGAGTGCGGCCAGCACCAGCAGCGAGACCAGAGTGGCAAGCCCCAGGCCGATGCGGTCGCCGACCAGGACGATGCCGACGCTCACCCCGCCCTGCGGCCGCCAGTCCCCCACCCACTCGACGAGCGGCGCGGCGGACGACGGGCCGGCCGCCGCGGCCCACAGGGCGAGCGCCGCGCCGGCCGCGGCGAACAGGCAGGCCAGTAGCTCGGCGGCGTACCGCGGCAGCCGGCGGCCCGCTCCGACCAGCAACGCGGCGCCGAACAGCGGGACGCCCACGATGAGTGGCAGGATCCGCGCGGCGGTCATCCCCTCAGCTCCGAGAGCTGGTCGGGATCCACCGTCCCGTGCCGTTTGGCGATCTGGATGACCAGGGAGAGCAGCAGCGCGGTGACGGTCGCCCCGATGACGATGTCGGTGAGGGTGAGGGCCTGGACGACTGGGTCGACGACCGGGCGCGAGCCGGGGGTGATGTCGGAGAAGACCGGGGCGGTGCCGCCCTTCCGGTACCCGATGGCGAGCAGCAGCACATACGTCGAGGACTGACAGACCGAGAGACAGCCCACCGCGTGGATGAGGTTGCGGCTCGTGGCCAGCCCGTAACAGCCGATCAGGAACAGCCACCCCGCGACCGCATACGGCAGCACGCTCACCGCTCGCCCTCCGCATCGACGTCCTGTCGTTCGCTCTCGATCTCCACGGCCTGGTCCAGGAAACCGGCCAGCAGGACCACGACCCCGGCTGCGACCTCCACTCCGATGGCGGCATTGAGCAGCGGGACGGTGCCGCCGGAGGCAAGGGTGTTGAAGGTGCCGTAGGGCAGGAAGTTCGTCAGGAAGGCAGCACCGGTCAGCAGCGCGGCCGCGCCCAGCAGGAGGTAGCCCGCCTCGCCCGCGGCGTCCGCCACCTCGTACAGGCCGACGGGGCGGATCCGCTCCAGCGCCCGGTAGTCCACGGCGATGTAGAGCAGGTGCAGCGAGGTCGCCACCACCACGCCGCCCTGGAAGCCGCCGCCCGGGCTGAGCTGGCCGTGGGCGACGACATACAGTCCGATCAACAGGGTGACCGGCAGCGCGAGCAGGGCGTAACGGCGTACCGGCGGCGCCACCCGGACCGGCTGTGGGGGCAGCCGGTCCTCATCGCGGGCCTGCCGTAGCAGCACGACGGTGCCCAGGACGGAGCCGAAGAGGATGGACTCCTCGCCGAGGGTGTCCAAGGCACGCTGGTCGAAGTTGACCGAGGAGACGGTGTTGGCGGTGTGCCGGGCGAGAGCGGCCCGCACCGCGCGGTCGCCGTAGGGGTGCCGCTGTCCGCCGAAGGCGGGCAGGTCGTAGCAGGCCAGTAGATACAGCACGGCCGTGCCCAGGCCCCCGAGGGCCAGCACCCACAGCCGCATCCGCGCCCTCACTCGCGCCCCTCCCGGCGCTCGCCGCGGGCCCTGCGGCGCACCTTGCGCACGGACAGCAGCACCATCAGCGGCGTCACCGCGGCACCGACCGCCAGCTGGGAGAGCGCGACGTCGGGCGCCTGAAGCAGCAGGAAGAGGGTGGCAAGCGCAAGGCCGAACAGCGACATCAGAAAGGACTGCCGCACAGGGTCGCGCACCAGGACGGTTCCGGTCCCGGCCGCGGCCACCAGCAGAAGGCCGAGCAGCAACGGCAGGTCGTCAGCCATCATCCATCCCCTCCACAGGCGCTCCGGGCGGGTGTCCCGCGGTGGCGGCGGCGGTCACCGCCTGGGCCGCGCCCCAGCTGCCGAGAATCAACAGGGCGCCGATGACCAGTAGTTTCACCATGGCCCGACCAGGGCCGGTGACGAGGCACAAGGGCAGCAGTACCGCCGGCACCGCCAGGTAACTCAGCGCGGTCACCGTACGCAGCGAGCGCGACTGCGGCGGGTGGTACGCCAACTCGTCGGAAAGCAGACGCGCATAAAGCAGAGTGCCGGCCGGACCGAGCGCCGAAAGGACCAGCGCCGTATCGGTATAGGCCGTGCGACGAAAACCTTGGGCCAGCAAGAGGAAGACCAGAGACAGAAAGGTGGTGGTCAGGTTCTGTGCCGGCACGCGGCGACGGGCCGGGCCGGTGGCCGCACACCATGCAGCCGGTGCCACTCCACAGAGCAGCGATGCGGCGCCCGCGGCGGTCCAGCCGTTCACGGGTCACCGGCCGCGCGCCGCGCGCCGCGGGCGGCAGCGGCCGACACCAGTCCGGCACCGGCGCCGACCAGCCACTCCAGGGTCTCCACTGGGCCGATCAACACGATCCAGAGCAGGACCAACATTGCCCACCAGCCCAGGAGTTCGGCGCCCGTCATCAGTCGTCGCGCCACCGTCTACGCACCTCCCGCCCGCCGGGTATCCGGCCCACAGGCTCACATGTACGGACCCGGTCGCCCCGTCACCGCGCCGCGGATTACCTCCCTCGGGGGTGCCGCGCGCGGGTGCGGGCCGCACTTTCACGGTCGCCATCGCCATCGCCGTCGCCATCGCCATCGCCGGGGGAGATCTGGTCTTCGCGCGGCCTGCTCGGCGCGTTCCCGAGTTCGTACGGGGTGCGTCGGCCTCTTTCCCCCGTGGCACGGGGCACCTCGTTCGGCTCGCGTATCTGCCACTCCGCGCGAACCGGCCCCGACTCGGGCAACGTGGGCTGCTCGGCGGGCCCGGGTGGTGCGGGCTCTTCTCGTCGCACCCGAATGCCGAGTTGCACGGTCCACACCAGCGCGGCCGTGATGAGCAGACCGCAGAAGACGATGGCGACCATCCCTGCCGCCGCCCCCGCAGCGGCCGTTTGCTCTTGTGTCGTGTCCATCGGTCCTGAGTACCCGCCCGTCGGCATCGAATGCCCGGCAGCGGCGAGCGCGTTTCCGGTGATCCCCGCGGACCGGAGACCCGCGGCATCGGATCCGTTCAGCCGGATCCGTTCAGCCGGATCCGTTCAGCTCCGTCCGGGCCCGCCGTGGAGGTCAGGGGTCGGTGCCACGGTGCGCGCACGCCTCGATTCCGAGTTCTCCTCGATTGCCAGATCGCTGAAGCAGACGCTGCCGATGGGCTTCCCGTCTCCGTCGACGACCGGGACGCGCCGGACCGAATATTCCCGCATCACCTCGATGACCTGGTCGACGTCGTCGTCCGCGCCGACGGTCATCAGGTCCTCATTCACTGTCCGAATCACAGCCGTCTGCTCAGGGTCCGCCCCGTCAGCGAGTGCGCTGACCACCAAGTCGCGGTCGGTGACCAATCCCCTCAGACGGTCGCAGTCCTTCACCAGGACCGCACTGACGCCCTGATCGCGCATCAGCCGGGCCACGGATGCCACTGACTCCTGTGATTCGACCATCATGGGAACATCGGCCATGAGGTCGCGTACGCGCTGGGCCATGATGAACCCCTTCACGATCGGGCGGCGCCGGTCACCACGCTCGCCTGCCGGGTACCCCGCCACCAACCACCTCATCCGCTGAGCGCACGCGGCGTTCGGGCCGGGGAAGGGATGTCCATGTCGCGAGCCTGGCTCGGGTGGCCCGTGGCGTTATGGGTCAGTGAGGCGGGTACCCGGCGGCCATGGAGCACACGGATCGCCCGGAACACTCGGTGGTGACTCCGGTGGAGACGGCGGCCGCGCCATGAGCGGCAGCCGCGACGTGCGTACCGTCCGCGCCGGACGCCGCACCATCGAGGTCCACCGGCCGGACAAAGTACTGTTCCCCCCGGACGACGACGGTGACGGCAAGGAGTACACGAAGGCAGACCTCGTCTCGTACTACCGGTCCGTCGCCGCCTTCATGCTGCCGCACCTGCGTGGCCGCCCGCTGATGCTGGAGCGGCATCCGGACGGCGTAGACGGGCCTTTGTTCATGCAGAAGAACACCCCCGCGCACTATCCGGAGTGGATCACCCGGGTCGAGGTGCCGAAGGAGGACGGCACCGTCTGCCACACCGTCTGCGACGACTCCGCCACCCTCGCCTTCCTCGCCGACCAGGCGTGCCTGACCCTGCACCGCTGGCTGGCGCGGCGCGAGCAGTTCGACCGTCCGGACCTGATGGTCTTCGACCTCGATCCCGCCGACACTTCCGGGGACGGTTTCGGCGCGGTTCGCGAGGCCGCCCGATGGCTGGGCGAACTGCTCGGCGAGTTGCGGCTGCCGTCGGTCCTGATGACCACGGGTTCGCGCGGACTGCACGTCGTCGTGCCCCTCAACGGACGTCACGGCTTCGACGAGGTGCGCGCCTTCGCCCGGGACACCGCAGAGCTGCTCGTCGCCGAGCACCCCGACCGGCTGACCACAGCCGCCCGCAAGCAGGACCGCGGAGACCGGCTCTACCTCGACATACAGCGCAACGCCTACGCGCAGACCGCCGTCGCCCCTTTCACGGTGCGCGCCCGGCCCGGCGCCCCCGTCGCCGTGCCGATCACCTGGGAGCAGCTCGACGACCCGGACCTGGGCCCCCGCCGCTGGACCATCGCCAACGCCGCCGACCGGGCCCGCGCCCGCCCCTGGTCCGGGATCACCGGCCGGGCCGGGCCCCGGGCCCGGCCCGGCGTCGGCTCGGCGCCCTGCGCGGCTCATGACGGTTCGGTCAGAAGTCCTCAGCAGTCCTCAGCTCGGCATGGCGGCTTTGATCGCGTCACGTGTGCGGTCCACGAGGGACGCGAACGGGCCCACGCTCCACTGGGCCGCGGGGGACCCCGCCGCCAAGGGGTGCGGGTGGGTCGGTGCGATCTTCTCGGCCGCGCGCAGCATGGTGCCCATGCGCCGGAGCTGGTTCTCCGTACGCCCTTCGTGCACCGCGGGGAACTCCTCGTTCTCCTCGTGTTCGGCGTGGTCCACCACGGCTCGTTCGAACTCCGCCAGGCGGGTGTCGAACTCGGCGCTCGCGACATCCATCTTCTCCAGTGCGGCGAGCACCTTGTTCGCCTCTTGCTCCTCATGGTTGCGGGCATCGGCCTCCTTTTTCCCGGCGGTCTCCCGCGCGACCGGCCGTACGATCATTTCCTCGGCCGTCTCGTGCACCGCCAGCAGGGCCCTCAACTCATCGAACGCCTGCTGCTTGTGGTCGCCCTCCGCGCCCTTCACATCCGCGAAGAGATCCCGTATCCGGGCGTGCTGTTCCAACAAGATCCCGACCACGTCCCCCTCCGGCATCTGGGCTGCGAGCCTGCGTTCCGTCTTCGCGTCGCTCATGGCGGCTTCCCTCCTCGTGGGGCTTCTGTCTCAGCCCGGCGAGTCACCCGACCGCCAGGGTCGGAAACAGATCAACATCGTCTTCCTCCCACGTGGATTTCTCAGCAGTCCACGACGGAATCGTCATACACACGAGCGCCGGGGAGCTGGTACCGGGCGGCGACCAGAGCAGTGTCCACATCCCGAGTCCCGGTCGAGATGCACAGGGTGTAAGCCACGTCGTCCATGCGCTGCCGAATTTCGGGCCCACCCGCTTCCGCATGCAGTGCCTGGAGGGTTTCGTACTGCTGGAGGAGATTGCGCAACACCACAGGGTGTGCCATCAGCATGGCGGTCCGACCTTTCAGACTGAGTGCGCGACGGCCCTGGGCGGTCAGCGGCCCAGGGCCTTGGCCAGCTGTTCCTTGTTCATGTGGGAGCGGCCCTCGATGCCTCGCTGCCTGGCCTCGTTGTACAGCTGGTCGCGGGTCGGGCCTTGGGGGCCACCGTGCGAATGCTGGCCGCCCCGCTGGGGTGCGGACTTCCTGTCCTGTGTCGAGGTCCGGCCGACGGACTTCGACTCCCCGGAACGGGCGCGTTCCTTGTTGACCGTTCGAGCGGCGATTTCCTTGGCACGGCCGGTGGATGCGCCGCGCTTCTGGGCGTCTTCCTTGATGTGCTCGTACTGTCGCTCACGCTTGCGGTCGGATCCTGCGGGCATGATTCGTCCCTCCCGTCCAGATTTCCCCGAGTTCCGTGTCCCGTGTCCCCGTGATTTCCGGTCCATAACCGGATGCGACGAAGTCCGCCAATCGCGCGCGGGTGGTGTCGCGCGCCTGACGCCGACCCTGCCGGACGCATTCCCGGTCCGGGACTCCAGGGCCGACTGCTTCAGCACCCCGCCGGGCGATACGGTCCTCTGCCGGCGCCACGCGTCCTTGCCCGCGCAGAGAAGAACACTCGGGCTGGTGGTGCCGAGGAGATCGGCGCGGGACTTCAGCAGGGCGGGGTCGATAAGGTCGCCTTGCAAAGGAAACACCGAGCCGTTCCGCGAACGCCCTCTCGAAGGACACCGGAGACTCCCTGCTTGTGTCCGGGCAGGGTGAACGGGAAGGCCCCACGCTCGTGACACCGGGCAAGGGCCTCCAGAACGGGAGCCTCCGTTTGGTCCATGAGCCACGGGTGCCCCCGCCGGCCGGGGGACAAACGGCCCACCGGGCGACCGAAGAGGGGCGACGGGAGGGGTTCCGCTGTGTGGAGAACCGAGCAGGGCCGACGGATTCGTCAGGAATCACCATGGCGATCAGGGGAGCCCGGCGAAGTGCGGTGGGCAGGCGGAGCCCCGCCGGCCCGTTCAGAAGGGCAATCGCGATGGAGACCTACATCCAGGACGCGGATCCTCGATCCGCTTCAGCGGGTGTACCGCCGGGCCCTGCAGCACATGGCCGTCGACCGCGAACCGCGAGCCGTGACAGGGGCACTCCCAGGTCCGCTCGGCGTCGTTGAACCGCACCAGACAGCCCAGGTGGGTGCAGCGGGCGGACAGCGCGTGCAACTCGCCGCGCTCATCGCGGTGGACGGCCCGTTGCCGCCCGCCGAGGCGGACGACCGCCCCGCCACCGGGTGGGATGTCCCGTACCGCGCCGGTGCCGTCGGCAGACAGCCGGTCACCGATGAAGTGGCGCGCGGCGGTGGCCTGGAACCTGAGCAGCGCGGGGGCCTCCCGTACCGGATGCAGCCGCCGCGGATCGTACAGGCCCTCCCACGGCAAGGGCCGTCCCGCGAGTCGCGCGGCCAGCAGCCGACCGGTCAGTACGCCGCCGGTCAGGCCCCACCCGGCGAAGCCCGTGGCCACGAAGGCATGACGGGAGGCGGGGTGCAGGGGGCCCACGTAGGGCACATGATCGGTGGTCCAGTTGTCCTGCGCAGCCCAGCGGAAGGCGGGTTCGGCGTCGGGGAAACGATCATGCGTCCAGTCGATCAGCCGCGCGTAGCGTCGTTCGACGTCACCGGCGCCGGGGGTGAACTTCTCCCCGGTGACAATGAGCAACCGCCGGCCCGGCCGGTACGGCGCGGTGCGCACCGAGCGGGTGCCGTCCTCGGGGGTGAGATACATGCCGTGCGGGGCGCGGTCGGAGGGGAGCACCGCGGCGATGACCAGTTCCCGTTTCACTTCCAGACGGGGGAAGAGCAGGGCTCGGTCGAAGATGGGATAGGCCGTGGCCACCACCACGTCGCGGGCCCGCAACCGCGCTCCGCGATCGGTGGTCAGACGGCACGGATGGCCCTCGCTGAGACCCGTCACACGTGAGTGCTCGAAGACCAGACCGCCTCGCGCGACCAGATCCTCCACCAGTGCCAGCAGGTACTTGCGCGGGTGGAACTGCGCCTGCCCCGCGACCTCCACCGCCCCCGTGACCGGGAAGGGCAGGTCGGTCCCGGTCGTGAACGAGGCTTTCAGCCCGGCTGCCGAGGCGGCCTCCGCCTCGGCCCGCACCTTCTCCACGGTCTCCTCGCCCTCGGCGTACGTGACGGCGGGGCGCTCCTCAAGATCGCAGTCGATCCCGAGCTCGGCGGCCACCTGCCGCACCCAGTCCACGGCGTCGGTCTGCGACGTGGCGTAGCGCCGGGCCGCCTCCTCCCCTCGTGCGGTGCGGATGTCCTGGTACGCCAGCCCCTGGAGGGCGGAGAGCTTGGCCGTGGTGTGGCCCGTGGCACCGGCGGCCAGCCGGCCCGCCTCCACCAGCGCCACCCGGCGTCCGGCGCGCGCCAGCTCCCAGGCCGTGCAGATACCCGCGATACCGCCGCCGACCACGGCGACCTCGACATCCGGAGCGGTGCCCTCCCAGCCGGGCTCAAGCGCCGGGAAGGACGGTCCGGGTGCCGACGACATCCAGTACGACGAGGGCGCGTACGCGGTGGGAGGAATCGTCATCGCCGGCTCCTCTCCCGTCCTCTCCCGGGCTGTTGCCAGTCTTGATTCGGTCCCGAGTGCCCACACACGGGCTGATTACCGCTCCGGAGGGGAGTGTGTGGTGGACGTCCTGGCCCGCGGACCGCCGGTTCTTCGAAAAACCTGATCAGAGGTCGATGGAGTTGTAGCCACAGGTGAGGTATCGGCCGTACCCGAACCGTTCCTCGAGGTCGTCATCCGGGTCGACTTCGTCGTCGACCGTAATGGCCTCTCGCCATGTCGATTTGTTCCCCTGGATCTGCCGGACATAGACGCCTTTCCCGTCAGGAAGTACCGGCTGCTTCAACTCGGGGAGCGCAAGGCGTGCCCAGTCGATCGTCACCTCGATGTCGTCGGCTTCCTCTTCCACGATCGCCTGGAAGACGTTATGGAGGTAGAACTCGATCCATTCACCGGGCTCGTACTCGTCCATCTCCTCTTCGTACTCGCTTCCGGGTTCGGGCTCTCCCCCGTGCGGCTGCCCGCCGCTCCCGAAGCTGATCATGGTGAGTTCGGGGACCTTGACCTGGAGGAATGGGTAGAGGTCCACCTCCATCGCCAACTGCCCTGCCTGGTAAACCCTGACGAGGAAGTTGTCCCTCGCCCCGGCCCAGTTACCGAGCCGGATGTACTCGACCGCGGCCTGCTGGATCGCGGGAAGGCTGTGGCTGACCTCGATGTCCTCCCATCCACCGCCGCCCTGGTGAAATGATCCTTCGAACACGTAGAAGCTGTACACGCCGTCTCCCCGTATCGTCGTAGCCCGCCCCTGGGCCGACGCCCCAACCTCCGATGAGGCGGATTGGGGCGTGGCACGTGTCTACCAGATCGAGCTGACAAGCGGCGGCTCAGCGGCCGTGGCGGAAGTGGCGGTCCGCGTCGGTCAGGGCCTGGCCCAGCAGATCGACGATGTGGTCGAGTTCTTCCTGGGTGGCGATCAGGGGCGGAGCGATCTGTACGACCGGGTCGCCACGGTCGTCCGCGCGGGCCAGGAGTCCGAGGTCGCGCATGCGGGCAGGGAGGAACTGCTTGATCAGTTCGTCCTTGCGCTCGGCGTCGAAGCGCTCGCCGTCCGGTCCGGCGACGAGTTCGAGGGCCCAGAAGAAGCCGTCACCACGGACATCGCCGACGATGCTCAGTTCGGTCAGTTCGATGAGCCGCTTGTGGAGGTGCCCGGTCAGGGACCGGACGTTGTTCAGGACACCGTCTCGTTCGAAGATGTCGAGGTTGGTCAGGGCGGTGGCGGCGGCGACCGGATGGCCGGCGAAGGTCAGCCCGTGCAGGAGTGTCACGCCGTCGTCGTAGAAGGGCTCGGACACCTTGTCGGACACCAGGACGGCGCCGAGCGTGGCGTAGGACGAGGTGAGCCCCTTGGCTGTGGTGATCATGTCGGGGACAGCGCCGTACTTGGACACCGCGAAGTACTCGCCGATACGGCCGAAGCCGGTGATGACCTCGTCGGCGACCAGGAGGAATCCGTACCGGTCCGCCATCGCCCGCAGCCCTGCCCAGTAGCCCGCCGGGGGTGTGAAGCAGCCACCGGCGTTCTGCACGGGTTCGGCGATCAGCATGGCCACGTTCTCCGGGCCGGCCTCCAGCACCGCCGCCTCGGTTTCGGCCAGCAGCCGCTGGGTGAAGGCGTCCTCGTCGGCGTCGGTGGTGCGGTAGCGGTTGGTGTTGGGCACATGGGTGACTTCGAAGGCCGGTGTGCCGAAGGGTTCCTTGAGCGCCGGAATGCCCGTCAGCGCGAGGGCGCCCATGGTCTGGCCGTGGTATGCGGTGTGACGGGCGATGGCTTTGGTGCGCTGCGGTTGGCCCTGCGCCACGTGGTACATGCGGGCGAGCTTCCACGCGGACTCCACGGACTCCGAACCGCCGGAGGTGAAGAACACGCGGTTGATGCCGTCGGGGGCCAGCGCGGCGAGTCGTTCGGACAGCTCGATGGCGGCGGGGTGCGCGATGTTCCACAGGGTGCTGAACGGCAGGCGGTTCAGCTGCTCTTCGGCCGCCTTGGCGAACTCGGGTCCGTAGGAGTAGCCGAGCTGGGCACAGAACAGGGCGGACAGGCCGTCGATATAGCGTTTCCCGGCCGCGTCGTGGACGTAGACGCCTTCGGCCCGGTCGGGCAGGAACACTCCCTGCCCGTTGCGCAGGCTCGCGTGCCGGCCGAAGTGCAGGAGCAGATGGTCGCGGGCGGCTGCCTGCAGCTGGGCGGCCCTGAGGGCGGTGGCGGGCTGATCGGGCATACGGCTCTCCCAAGAGGTTGGCGGGCGTACCGTCCACGGCGTGGGACGAGAAAGGGCGGTGTCTTCAGGTCTCGTCGGCACGTGTCAGGTCACGCACCGCCGAGTCCAGATGCGCGTTGACGGCGTCCAGCAATGCCTGTTCGTCCTCGCCCTGGAGCAGGACCACCAGCTGCTGGTGTTCGGCGACGAGCAGTTCCTGCTCCGGGTAGAAGTCCATCAGGCTGCCCAGGCAGATTCGGGTCTCGGCGAGGAGGGTGGTGAACATCCTGCTGAGTCTCGGGCTCTCGGCGGCGTCGACGAGAGCGCTGTGGAAGGCCAGGTCCTGCTCGGCGACGAGGCGGCTGTCGCCCTGTCCGGCCAGGGAGCGCATCTCGTCGACGACGGCCGCGAGCCGGTCGAGGTGGGCCTGGGACCTGCTCCGGTGCAGCTGGGTGGCCGCTTCGCGCTCAATGGCACGCCGGGCGGTGTAGATGTCCCTGATGTCGGCGGCGTCCAGCTCGACGACGAACACCCCCCGGTTGGGGATGTTGGTCAGCAGCCCCTCCTGCACCAGGCGCTGGAGCGCTTCCCGTACGGGCCCGCGGCTGACGCCCAGCCGGGTCGCCAGCTGCGGCTCGATCATCCTGCTGCCCGGCGCGAACGCGCCGGAGACGATCTGACCCCGCAGCCGGTCGGCGATGATCTCGGAAGTGGTCCGCGGGTTGACGGGGGTGAGCTCCTCGAGCCCCGGCTGCGACACGTTCCCTGATCTCCTTCGCGGCTGTGCCGGCTGCGGCGTCCCGCCACCTCTGACCGGCATGACGGTACTCATGAACCGGACCGGTCCCGCACGGGTGTGGCGATGTACTTGTACTCCAAGAACTCCTCGATGCCCACACGCCCGCCTTCCCGGCCCAGGCCCGACTGCTTGACCCCGCCGAAGGGCGCGGCCGGGTTGGAGACCAGGCCCGTGTTGAGGCCGACCATACCCACCTCCAGCCGCTCGCTGATGTCCAGGGCACGGTCGACGTCCTGGGTGAAGATATAGCCGACGAGCCCCCACTCGGTGTCGTTGGCCAGGCGTACGGCCTCGTTCTCGTCGTCGAAGGCGATGACCGGGGCCACGGGGCCGAAGATCTCGGTGGTCAGCATGTCGCTGTCCGTGCTGACCTGGGCCAGTACGGTCGGCGGGTAGAAATGGCCGACGTCCTGCGGCGCGTCACCGGCGGCGACGACCTTGGCGCCCTTGGCGACCGCGTCCTCGACGAGCGAGACGACCTTCTGCTTGCCGGCGGCGTCGATGAGGGGGCCGACCTGGACGCCGTCACGGGTGCCCGGGCCCACGCTGAGGGCGGCCATACGCGTGGCGAGGCGCTTGGCGAACTCGTCCGCGACGGAATGGTGGACGAACAGCCGGTTGGCCGCCGTACACGCCTCACCCATGTTGCGCATCTTCGCCACCATGGCACCTTCGACGGCCACGTCGATATCGGCGTCCTCGAAGACGATGAAGGGGGCGTTGCCGCCCAGCTCCATGGATGTCCGGATCACCGTGTCCGCGCACTGGGCGAGCAACAGCCGGCCCACGGCGGTGGAGCCGGTGAAGGACAGCTTGCGGATGCGGCCGCCGCGCAGGGCCGGTTCGACCACTTCCTGGGCGCGGGTGGTGGTGACGACGTTGAGCACACCGTCGGGCAGCCCGGCTTCCTGGAGGATCCCGGCCAGCGCGAGGCTGGACAGCGGGGTCTGGGGCGCCGGCTTGAGCACCATCGTGCAGCCGGCGGCCACCGCGGGCCCGATCTTGCGGGTGCCCATCGCCAGCGGGAAGTTCCACGGCGTGATCAGCATGCAGGGGCCGACCGGCTGCCGCATGACCAGGACGCGGTTGCGGCCGTCGGGTGTGGTCGTCATGGAGCCGTCGATACGCACGGCCTCTTCGGAGAACCAGCGGAAGAACTCGGCGGCATACGCCACCTCACCGCGCGCCTCGGCGAGCGGCTTGCCCATCTCCAGAGTCATCAGCATCGCCAGCTCATCGGTGCGCTCCATGAGCAGTTCGTAGGCGCGACGCAGGATCTCGCTGCGCGCCCGCGGCGCGGTGCGGGCCCAGGATGTCTGGGCAGCCACCGCGGCCTCGACGGCGCGGGCGCTGTCGGCGGCGCCACCGTCGGCGACCTCGCACAGCTGTGTCTCGGTGGCGGGGTTCTCCACACCGAAGGTACGGCCGTCGGCCGCCGGCACCCACTGGCCCGCGATGAACAGCTGCCGCGGAACGTGTCCGATGACGTCCGTCTTGATGTCGGCCATGTCGTGTCTCCAAACCTCAGGAACGCGAAGGGGATTGGGGGTCGTCCAGGAGTTGCGCCAGATGTGTGCCGCCGGGGTGGTCGTCTCCGACCAGGTGCTCGATCTGCATCTGGCAGCTGAATCCGTCGGCCAGGACCGGTGTGCCTGGGTCGGCGGCTTCCAGCCGCGGGCGCAGTGCCTGGTCGGCCACGGCGAGCGACACATCGTAGTGATCGTGTTCAAAGCCGAAGTTGCCGGCCACCCCGCAGCAGCCGGTGGCCTCGGTGATCTTCTCGATGCCCAGGTCGCGCAGCAGATCGCGTTGCTGTCCGGTGCCGAACACCGCGTACTGGTGGCAGTGGGTCTGCAGAACCACCTCGTCGGGTACGTGACCGGGGCGCCACCCCGCGGCCACGCGCTCGGCGAGCGCCCCGGTGAAGGTGCGCACCCGGGCGGCGACACGGCGTGCCGCGTCGCTGTCCACCAGCTCCGGCAGGTCCTTGGCGAGGGCGGCGGCGCAGCTGGGTTCGGTGACCACGATGGGTCCACCCTCTGGCGTGTCGAGTGCCGCTGCGGTGCGCGCCAGTACGCGGCGGGCGATGCCGAGCTGGCCGGTGGTGATCCAGGTCAGGCCGCAGCAGATGTCGCCGCGCGCCCGGGTGGGCAGCCCGGCCTCGGCGAGGACCCGGGACGCCGCTCCCGCCAGCTCGGGGCGGAATGCCCGGGTGAAGGAGTCGACCACGAGCACCGCGGACTTGGCTTCGGCCGGCCCGGCGGTCAGACCGCGCCGCCATGCGCGCCGCCCGTGGAAGGCGGGCAGGCTCCGCTTGGTGGTGACTCCGCCCAGGCGGGCGATCCAGGGGCCGAGGCGGCTGCCCATCACCGCGTTGACCGGCTTGGGCATACGTCCGGCGAGCGCCGTCCACAGCGGCAGCCAGCCGAGCGAGTAGTGCGAGAGGGGGCGCGGGCGCCACCGGTAGTGGTGGTGCAGAAACTCCGACTTGTAGGTCGCCATGTCGACGCCGACCGGGCAGTCATTGGAGCATGCCTTGCACGACAGACACAGATCGAGCGCTTCGCGCGTTTCGCGGGAGCGCCACCCGCCGCGCAGTGCGCCGCGCAGCATCTCCTGGAGGGTCCGCGCCCGTCCGCGGGTGGAGTGCTGTTCGTCGCCGGTGGCCCGGTAGCTGGGGCACATGACACCGCCGCTGTGGCTCCGGCAGCGGCCCACTCCGACACAGCGGCCCACGGCTCCCGCGATGCCGTCCGGGTCTTCCAGCAAGGTGAACACCGCCTGGGGGGTGGTGGTGCGGCCCGTGTCGAGGGCGAGGTCCGCGTCCAGTGGGCGGGCGTCGACGAGGATGCCCGGGTTGAGCAGTCCCTGGGGGTCCCAGGCGTGTTTGAACGCCGCGAAGGCGTCCAGCATCGGCCGGTCGTACATCACCGACAGCAGTTCGCCGCGCGCCCGGCCGTCGCCGTGTTCACCCGAGAGCGTTCCTCCGTGCCGTACGACGAGGTTGGCGGCGTCGGTGAGGAAGGCGCGCATGGCGGCCCGGCCGTCGTCGGTGTCGGGGCGGAAGTCGATCCGTACGTGGACGCAGCCCGCGCCGAAGTGTCCGTACAGCACACCGGTGAGCCGGTGGTCGGCCATGAGGGCGCGGAAGTCGCGCAGATAGCCGGCCAGCCGGTCGGGGGCGACCGCCGCGTCCTCCCAGCCGGGCCACGACGCACTGCCGTCGGTCAGCCGGGCGGCCAGCCCCGCGCCGTCCTCACGCACCCGCCACAGGGAAGCCCGCTCGGAGCGGTCGGTGATCAGGCGGCCGGACACCATCCGGCCCGCCGCCTTCAGCTCGTCCAGGAGGTGTTCGGCCTCTGCGGCGACCTGCTGTGACTCCTCCCCGTCGAGGTCGACGTACAGCCATGCGCGACCTTCGGGCAGTCCGGTCACCGAGGCGGCGCCCCGGCGGTGGCGCATGGTGGCCACGATCGCCTCGTCAAGACCCTCGACGGCGGCCGGGGAGAACTTCAGGATGAGCGGCACATCCTCGGCCGCGTCGACGACATCGTCGTAGCCGAGCGCCACCAGCAGCGCGGCCGGTGGCTTCGGCATCAGCCGTACGGTGGCGGACACCACCGTGGCGCAGGTCCCCTCGGTGCCGGCGAGGACACGTACGACGTCGAAACCGTGCTCCGGCAGCAGATGTTGCAGCTGATAGCCGGAGACCTGGCGCGGAATCCGGCCGAGCGTCAGCCGGATCGCCGCCAGGTTGGCCTCGACGATGCCGCGCAGGTCGGCCGTCAGCTCCGCCACCCGCTCCCGGCCCGCCTCGTCCACAGCGCGCAGTCCGTCCCGGTCGGCGATGGCACGGGTGCCGTCGGCCAGGACCAGGTCGAGGGCGACCAGGTGCTCGCCGGTGCGGCCGTAGCGCACGGAGTGGTTGCCGCACGCGTCATTGCCGATCATGCCGCCGATGGTGCAGCGGCTGTGCGAGGACGGATCGGGGCCGAAGACCAGCCCGTACGGGGCGGCGGCGTCCTGCAGGTCGTCGAGGACGATCCCGGCCTCGACACGCGCGGTCCGCCCGTCCGCGTCGATGTCCAGGACGCGCCGCAGATGGCGGGACAGGTCCAGGACGAGACCGGCGCCGACGGCGTTGCCGGCCATGCTGGTGCCCGCGCCGCGTGAGGTGACCGGCACGCCGAGCCGGTGGCAGACCTTGTGCGCGCCGACGACCTCGTCGGCGTCGGCGGGGAACGCCACGGCCAGCGGCGGCACCCGGTAATTCGACGCGTCGTACGCGTACTGTGCGCGCCTGCCGCCGGAGGTGTCGACCCGCAGGGACGGCACCTCCCGGCGCAGGGCCTCCGCCAGGTCCGCAGTGGTGGCCGGAGAGGGGGTGGTGCCGGTCATGACGTGGCGGCCGTGCCCGCCTCGACGGCGGCCCGCCAGGCGCGCAGTCCCTCGTCGACGGCGGTCTCGTCGATGACCAGCGCCGGAATCATGCGTACGACGCTGTTCCAGGGGCCGCACAGCAACAGCAGCAGCCCCTCGGCTGCGGCGGCCTGCTGTACCCGGGCGGCGGTGTCCGGGTCGGGGGATCCGTCGGCGGTGACGAACTCGCTCGCGAGCATCAGGCCCAGTCCGCGGACGTCGGCGATGCCCGGCGTGGTGCGGGCGACCTCTTCCAGACCGGCGCGCAGCCGCCGCCCCATGGCGTCGGCGTTCTCCACCAGCTTCTCGTCCCGGATCACGTCGAGGGTGGCGACCGCGGCCGCGCACGCCACGGCGTTGCCACCGTAGGTGCCGCCCTGCGAGCCGGGGTACGCCTTGCTCATCAGCTCCTGCGAGGCGGCGATGCCGGACAGCGGGAATCCGCTGGCCAGCCCCTTGGCGATGGTGATGATGTCCGGGCGGACGCCGTCGGCGTGATCGTGGCCCCAGTAGTGGCCGGTGCGGCCGAAACCGGTCTGGATCTCGTCCACCACGAGCACGATGCCGTGGCGGTCGGCGCGCTCGCGCAGCCCGCGCAGGAAGGCCGGGTCGGCGGGGATGTAGCCGCCTTCGCCGAGCACGGGCTCGACCACGAAGGCCGCGGTGTCCTGGGGCGCGGTGACGGTCTGCAGCAGGTAGTCGAGCTCGGTGAGCGCGAAGCGGGTCGCGGTCTCCTGGTCCCATCCGTAGCGGAAGGCGGTGGGGAACGGGGCGACGGCGACGCCCGACATCAGCGGGGAGAACCCGGTGCGGAAGCGGGTGCCGGACGTGGTCATGGTGGCGGCCGCGACGGTGCGCCCGTGGAAACCGCCGTGGAAGACCACGATGTTGGGGCGGCCGGTGGCCTGCCGGGCCAGCCGCAGCGCCGCTTCGACGGCCTCACTGCCGGAGTTGGAGAAGAACAGGCTGTCCAGGCCGGCGGGCAGCACATCCCCGAGCCGTTCGACGAGCCGCTGCAGCGGCTGGTGCATCACGGTCGTGTACTGGCCGTGGATGAGCTTGCCCACCTGCTCCTGGGCCGCGGCGACGACGCGCGGATGGCAGTGCCCCGTGCTGGTGACGCCGATACCGGCGGTGAAGTCGAGGTAGCGGCGGCCGTCGGTGCCGTAGAGATAGACGCCTTCGCCGCGTTCGGCGGTGACGGGGGTGGCTTGGCGCAGATGCGGGGACAGGCTGGTCATGGCGAGGCGACTCCTGTGCGGGTGTGGGGACTCCAGGTTTCCGGGGGTAGTCGCAGCATGGCCACGCCTATGCGCAACTGTCAACAGTAGGATTGTCGACGATTTCGCCGCAGGGAGTAATAGACGACCGGTCGTAAACTGGGTCCATGGGACGGACCAGTGATGCTCGCGAGAGAATTCTGAGCGCCGCTCGGTCGCTCATCGAGACGCACGGTTACTCGGCGCTGGGGGTGGCCGAGATCTGCCGGACGGCCGGTGTGCCCAAGGGGAGCTTCTACTACTTCTTCGATTCGAAGGAGTCCCTGGCACTGGCCGTCATCGATGAGCACTGGGCCGGTCAGAAGCGCACCTGGGCAACCGCACTCGGCGGTGACGCCCAACGCGGTGACGCCCAACCGCTGCTGCGGCTGCGCCGGCTGTTCGAGGAGACGGAGGTCGGCCTCCGTACCGCCCAGCAGAGTTGCGGCACCGTCTCGGGGTGTCTGTTCGGGAACCTCACCCTGGAGATGAGCAACCAGACCGAGGCCATCCGCACCCGGCTGCAGGAGATCTTCGAGGCGCAGGTCGAGATGGTCGACTCGGTCATCGCCGAGGCTCTTGAGCGGCAGGAGGTCGAGGTGGCCGACACCCGGGAAGCGGCGCGGGCGGTGGTTGCCCAGCTCGAGGGTCAGGTGTTGTTCGCCAAGCTCTACAACAGCACCCAGCAGCTGGGCCCCTTGTGGGCGAACTGCCTTGCCCTGCTCGGCACTCATGCGCCGCGCGAGACCGTGGCCGGTGTCTAACGCTCGCCTACGCGGTTCGGAAAGCCGATCCGCAGTACGGCGGCGGCCGCGGCGGCGGCCAGGACCACGGCGGCGGCCAGGATCAGCGCCTGGTGACAGCCGTGGCGGAGCAGTGGCGCGACGGCCAGCGGGCCGAGGATCTGACCGACCGAGTAGCCGGCGGTCAGCAGCGCGACCGAGCGGGGAAACCGCAGATGGGCCCCCGCGGCGAGGGCGAGGTTGCTGACGCCTATGAAGGTGGCGCCGAACAGGACCGCGGAGCCGAGAGCCGCCGCCACACCACCGACAAGTGCCGGCAGGGCGATGCCGACGGCGACGATATAGCCGATGCCTTCCAGGCTGTAGGAGGCGAACAGCACACCGAACCAGCGGTGCGTACGGATCCTTGGCCCATCGACCGCCGTCCTGCCCCGTTCCGCGGTGGCCGCGGGAGCCGGTTCGGGGCGCAGGTTCCATGAGGCGAGGGTGAGGACGGCGGCGAGGGCCGCCGAGGCCCACCAGGCGGCCCGCCAGTCGGCGACGGAACGCAGGGCGAGGGCGAGGAGGCCGGACAGGGCGATGCCGGCACCCACGCCGCCGAAGGCCCATCCGGGCAGGTGGGCGGGGTGCTCGCGCAGATGGCTGTGGAGGGAGCTGACGGCGATGACAAAGATCAGGGCGCTGGCGACACCGGCCAGCAGCCGCAGCACGATCCACACCGCCGTGCCGTGGGTGGCGGGCATCGCGGCCAGGCTGCCGGTCAGCGCGATCAGGGAAGCGCGCAGCAGGACGGGCGAGCGGACCAGTGCGGGGGCCAGGATGCCGACGAGCGCGCCGACGAGGTAGCCGATGTAATTGGCGGTGGCCAGATCGGCTCCCGAGCCCGCGGACAGTCCCGCCTGGGCGTGCATCAGGGGGAGGATCGGGGTGTAGACGAACCGGCCGACCCCCATGCCCGCGGCGAGCGCCGCGGCGGCTTGGGCGACGTGACCCCAGGGCGAGAAGCGCGGAGCGCTTCCTCGGGCCGAGGGAGCGCGCGGCGGTCGTACGCTCTTGCCGGTCGCGGCCAGTTCCCTCGCGCGGACCGCCCCGGCGGCCCGCCGCCCGCCGGGCTCGTCCACGGCCGCCGCGGTCACTTCACCTCGGGTCTCCATGCCGCCATCATCCGTACGCCACCAGGCGCGACGCCACGACCAGCCGTCTCCCTCCTGGGAGGCATGGCCCCTCACCGACGCACCATGGCGGGCGTGGAGCTGCGCCAACTTCGCTACTTCGTCGCCGTGGCCGAGGAGCTGAACTTCGGCCGGGCCGCCCAGCGACTCCTGATCGCCGGACCGTCCCTGTCTCAGCAGATCAAGGCGCTCGAACGCGACCTGGGGGTGCGCCTGTTCGACCGCGACCGCCGTTCGGTGTCCCTCACCCCGGCCGGCTCGGCCCTGCTCCCGCACACCCGCGCCCTGCTGGAACGCGCCGACGACCTGCAGCGGCGTGCGCGTCGGCTATCGGGCTCCGAACCGGTTCGGCTCGGCTACGTCAACTGGCTCCCCGCGGACCTGATCGCCCGCACATCAGCCGTGGCCCAGGTCCACATCGACGCGTGGGTCGCCCCCTCGCACAGCCAGGCCGCCCGGGTTGCCGACGGGAGCCTGGACCTGGCCGTGTGCTGGGTACGCACCGAGGACCTGGAGAAGCGCAACCTGCGCGCCCGGCTCATCGGCGCGGACCGGCTCCATGCCGTCGCCACCGGCACTGACACCAGCGAGGTGGCCGCCGAGGACACCGTCGTCCTCCTGGACGACGACATCACCTCCTGGTCGTCCTGGAACGTCTACGCCGAACAACTGGCCAAGGACACCGGGGCCCGCACGCTGCACATCTCCGACGGCGGCATCACCGGCCCCGCCTTCTTCGACCACGTCCGCCGCAGCGGCCGCCCGGTCATCAACTCGCCCAAGGGGCAGACCACTCCGCTCCCGCCCGACCTCGTCCAGCGCCCCGTCGTCACGCCGCGGATCCACTGGACCTGGTCCCTGGTGTGGCGCCGCGACGAAGTCCGTACCGCAGTCCTCGCCGTCGTCGACGCACTCTGTGACGGTGTCGGTGACCTCGGGATCCACGGCCCGGACGGCTGGCTGCCCGACGGCGACCCGTATCGGCGCCGGTAACCTCCACCACTCCCCCGCACCCAGCCCGCGACCGCACCGACCTGCACTGGGAGCCTGTGCCTAACAGGTACGAGGAAGCAGGTCCCGGCCCACCCCCTCTTGACCTTTGACTTCCCCTGCTCAGCCGCCTACGTTCGCAAATAGTCGACCGGTCGGCTATTCCTCATTCAGCTCCATCCCAGAGAAGGTCATCATGAGCACTCAGAAGGTCGCAGTCATCACCGGCGGTTCGCAGGGCATAGGCGCCGGTCTCGTCGACGCCTACCGCAAGCTCGGCTACGCCGTCGTCGCCACGTCCCGCACCATCGCCCCCTCCCACGACGCGGGCGTCCTGACCGTCCCGGGCGACATCGCCGACCCCGCCACCGCCGAACGCGTCATCGCCGCCGCCATCGAGCGCTTCGGCCGCATCGACACCCTGGTCAACAACGCGGGCATCTTCGCATCCAAGCCCTTCACCGACTACACCCAGGACGACTACGCCGCCGTGACCGGTGTGAACCTCGCCGGTTTCTTCCGCATCACCCAACTGGCCATCGAGCAGATGCTCACCCAGGGCGGCGGGCACATCGTCAACATCACCACCAGCCTGGTCGACAACGCCGACGCCCGCGTCCCCTCCGTACTGGCCTCGCTGACCAAGGGCGGCCTCCAGTCCGCCACCAAGTCCCTCGCCATCGAATACGCCACCCGCGGCATCCGCACCAACGCCGTCTCACCCGGCACCATCAAGACGCCCATGCACCCCGAGGAGGCCCATGAGGTCCTCGCCGGCCTGCACCCGGTCGGCCGGATGGGTGAGCAGAGCGACATCGTGGACGCGGTGGTCTATTTGGAGAACGCCCCGTTCGTCACCGGTGAAATCCTCCATGTCGACGGCGGCATGAGCGCGGGTCACTGAAGGAGAACACCGATGCCCGACACTACAGACACCGAAGCGATCCTGCATGACGTCCTCGACCGGTGGAAGGCAGGTGTCGACAACCACGAGCCGGAGCGGATCGCATCCCTCTTCACCGAGGACGCGATCTTCCAGGGGCTGCGTCCGTACAGCGTGGGAAGGCGGGGAGTCGCCGACTATTACGCGTCCCAGCCCCCGGGCTTGTCAGCCACCTACCGCATCCTGGAGAGCAGGCGCCTCTCCGAGGACATCGCGCTCGGCTACCTGGCCGTCGACTTCTCGTTCACCGACCGGCCCACGGTCAGCATCAACCTGCTCCTACTGCTGAAGCGCTCGGACGCCGATTGGCTCATCAGCCACTACCAGGTATCCCGCCTCGGCTAGCACCGCGGTCGCCGATCTCTGCTCCGGGCCACTTCACGCACCAACGCCCCTTGGGAACAGCGCCGTTGGGTTTGGGCAAGGCCGAAATCCGGCTCCGGGTGTGGCGATGCGTCCACCCGGACCCGGCACCCCTTTTCCCGTTCACGGGCTGTGCCCCAGCAGCCCTCTGATCCGGTTCGAAGGCAGAACACAACATGCGTCACACCACTCTGGGCACCCACGGACCCCAGGTCGGCGTCATCGGCCTGGGCACCATGGGAATGAGCTTCCTCTACGACATGGCCGCCCCACGCGACGAAGCAACATCCATCTCCGTCATACACCAAGCCCTCGACCTGGGCGTGACTTTGATCGACACCGCTGACGTCTACGGTCCCTACACCAACGAGGAACTCGTCGGCCGGGCCCTGACCGGCCGACGCGACCGTGCGGTGCTGGCCACGAAGGTCGGCCGGGTGGTCGTCGACCCCACCGGCGGCCCCGACAACCTCCCGGTCCTCGCCGGCGACGGCCGTCCCGAGCACATCCGTGCCTCCATCGACGCCAGCCTGCGCCGCTTGGGCACCAACCATGTCGACCTCTACCAACTCCACCGCGCCGACCCCCAGGTCCCCATCGAGGAAACCTGGGGTGCCATGGCCGAAGCCATCGCCGCGGGCAAGGCCCGCTACCTCGGCCTGTCCGAGGTCACCGTCGAGCAGATCCAGCGCGCTCAGACCGTGCACCCGGTCACCACCGTGCAGTCCGAGTACTCCCTGTGGACCCGCGACGTCCAGGCCGAGGTCCTGCCGTACTGCCGGCAGCACGGGATCGGCCTCCTGCCGTACTCACCTCTGGGCCGCGGCTTCCTCGTCGGCCGATTCGCCTCCTTCGACCAACTGCCGCGCAACGACCATCGGCGACGTCTACCGCGCTTCCAGCAGGACAACCTGCGGGCCAACCTCGCCATCGCGACCAAGGTTCGCGAAGTCGCCGACCGGATCGAAGCCACCCTGCACAGGTCTCCCTCGCCTGGCTCATCGCCCAGGGCCCGCACATCGTCCCCATCCCCGGCACCAAAACCCCGAAATACCTCGTCGACAACGCAGGCGCCGCCGACCTCAAGCTGTCTCCGGCCGACCTCGCCGACCTCGACGCCGTCCCGGCCGCCGTCGGCACCCGGTGATGACCACGGCGGCGGCCAGGTCCAGGTCCGACCGGTGAAGGAGGTGTACGTCACCGGGGCACGGGAACGTCGGGGCCGCTGCCGGTATGGGGTCCACGTCCACGTTGTAGAACTGGCGGCGGCCGAGCCCCAGTTTGTCGACGAGTGCGAGTACGAGCGGATGGAAGTCGGGCAGCCGCATGGCACCGGCCTCGGCGTACTGGGCCGAGTCAGCGAAGGGCTGGTGTTGCTCGGTGGTGCGGAAGGTCTTGATGCGTTCGCCGACACGGCCGGCGTTGGCCTCGAGGACGGTGACGTCGTGGCCGGCGTCCTTGAGCGTGCGGCCGGCGACAAGGCCGGTGATACCGGCGCCGATGACGAGGATCTTCTTGCGCGGGTGGTGGGTGGGGCCGAGGCGGCCCGTGTCGATCAGGGTGTGGAGATATTCAAGCTTGAGGTCCTTGTCGTCCGGCCCGACGAGGTGTCGGTCACAGCTTGCGATCGTAGATTCGGCGGGTCTCCCTCAGCTGAAGTCCAAAAAACACCGACTCCGCCGCTTGACGCGATTTCGACTTGCCCGGCTTTCCCTCGCGAAGACGGAAGATCCTCCAGGGGCGGGCGGGAAGAGGACTGAAGTGGCATAAAAATTTCTCTTGCGGAATGCGGAGTCCTGGAGTCTCGACGGCGGTGATTCCGCCGGCCGACTCGGCACAACAGAGGACGTCACCCGGCTCCTGCCGGTGGCCGCCAGGGCGCGAAGCGGCCACCACGCCGGTTCACGGTGCCGCGCCCTCGCGCGGCTCCCGAAGGGGGGAGAGTTTTCTCCCTGGATGAATCCCTCCCAGGATGAGAGTCTCCCCTTTACGAGCCCGCGTGGCGGTGGCAAGGTCGATGAAGTGGTCGGAGCGAAAACGATCGGAATTGTTTTTCGAATGTCATCGATATTCCGTGTTCCACACAGCGGACGCAAGACAGCGTTCACGCCCGCACTCGCCCCTCAACCCCTCTACTGAGAAGCCAACATGCGCGCAACAATGATCTACGCACCCGGTGACATCCGGGTGGAGAACCTTCCCGACCCCAAGATCGTCAACCCCACCGACGCCGTCATACGCACCGTCGCGGCCTGCGTCTGCGGCTCGGACCTGTGGGACTACCGCGGCATCAACCCGGTCACCGAGCCGCACCCGATCGGCCACGAGTACGTCGGCATCGTCGAGGAGGTCGGCAGCGACGTATCGACCGTCAAGCCCGGCCAGTTCGTCATCGGCTCCTTCTTCGCCTCCGACAACACCTGCCCGGTCTGCCGGGCCGGCTACCACACCTCCTGCCCGCACCGGGAGTTCGTGGGCGGCTGCCAGGCCGAGTACGTACGCATCCCGCTGGCCGACGGCACCCTGGTCGCCACGCCCGAGCAGCCGGCGGACGGCCTGATCCCGAGCCTGCTGGCCCTGTCCGACGTGATGGGCACCGGCTGGTACGCCGCCAAGGCGGCCGAGGTCCGGCCCGGGTCCACCGCGGTCGTCGTCGGCGACGGCGCGGTCGGTCTGTCCGGCGTCATCGCCGCCAAGGAGCTCGGTGCCGAGCGCATCATCGCCATGAGCCGACACGAGTCCCGGCAGAAGCTGGCCCTGGAGTTCGGCGCGACCGACATCGTCACCGAGCGCGGCGAGGCAGGCATCGCCCGCGTGAAGGAACTGACCGGCGGCATCGGCGCCGACTCGGTCCTCGAGTGCGTGGGCACCCCGGAGTCGATGCAGCAGGCGCTGCTCTCCACCCGCGCCGGCGGCAACGTGGGCTTCGTCGGCGTCCCGCACGGCGTGGCGATCGACGGCGAGCAGCTCTTCTACTCCCACGTCGGCCTGCGCGGCGGCCCGGCCCCGGTACGCGGCTATCTGCCCGATCTGATCCGGCGGGTCTTCGACGGCCGTATCAATCCCGGCAAGGTCTTCGACCTCACCCTGCCCCTGGGCGAGGCCGCCGAGGGCTACAAGGCCATGGACGAGCGCCGCGCCATCAAGGCTCTGCTGCGTCCCTGACCTTCCCCGAGAGGGCGCAGCGGTACCTCGGTTCGGTGGAGGTGATGCACCACCCCCGGGTGAACGGCCTCATCCTTGAACACACGGACTGCGACACTCCGGTCCGTAAGGCCCCAAGGTTTCGGAGACATCATGAGCACCATTGCCATCATCGGCGCCGGCCCCGGTCTCGGCGCCGCCGTCGCGCGCCGCTTTGGCCGCGAGGGCTACGGCATCGCCCTCATCTCCCGCGACCAGGACCGGCTCGACGCCCTGGCCGCCGAGCTCGGCGAGGAGCGCGAGGGGGGCGAGGAGGGCGAGGAGGGCGTGACCGCGCGGGGCTTCGCCGCCGACGTACGCGACCCGAACGCCCTCACCGCCGCCCTGGACGCGGCGGCCACGGCCCTCGGCCCCATCGAGGTCCTGCAGTACAGCCCGGTCCCGCACAAGGACTTCATGCGTCCGGTCCTCGACACGACCTCCGACGATCTCGTCGGCCCGGTCGAGTTCTCCGTCTACGGCCCCGTCACCGCCGTTCGGAACGTGCTGCCGGGCATGCGTGCCCTGGGACGCGGCACCGTCCTGTTCGTCAACGGCGGTACCGCCGTCGTGCCCCACCCCGACCGCGCGGGCACGTCGATCGCGTTCGCCGCGGAGAGCGCGTACGGCCGCCTGCTGCACGACACGCTCGCGGCCGAGGGCATCCATGTGGCGCAGCTGATCATCCCGGGCGCGATCATCCCCGGTCACGACAAGAAGGACCCGGCCGTTCTGGCGAACACCCTGTGGACCCTGCACCAGGAGCGGAACGGTTTCCGGCACTTCGCCGACGACCTGGACTCCTGAGCATCAGACCAGGTTCGTCCAGGGCTCCGGCGGCGTCGAGGCGAAGAAGCGCAGGAGCCCCAGAAGCCGACTGCTCGGCGGTGCGGTCCAGTGGCGCTCGCCGGGCGTGGGGACGGGATGCACCAGACGGCCGAGGGCCCAGGTGAGGTGGAACCACAGCACACGCGCCTCCCACGAGCCGACTTCCGCCGGAGTTCCCTCGCCGCTTCCTTGCCGATATCCCTCGAGCATGGCCGGAATGCCGGTCAACGGGGTCTTGGCGAACTCGATCGCCGGATCGGCCCACTGGGCGTCCCCCCAGTCCACGATGCCGGTGAGAGCAGGCGCGCTCCGGGAGACGAGCAGGTTCTGCGGGGCAATGTCGCCGTGCACCAGGACCAGGGGCTTGTCCGTGGGCAGGTACGCCGAGAGCCGGTCGAACCAGTCAGTCAGCCAGCGCGAAGCCTCGATGTCGATCCAGCCGTTTACGAAGAGGCGGTCCACCAAGGCTCGGGGGTCTCCGCCGCCATCGTCTTCGGGGACGGCCGACAGACCGGGTGCCGCGCTCGCGGACAGCCGATGGAGCGTGGCCAGTTCCCGCCCCGCCTGCTGGAAGACGGCATCCACCTCCGCGCGGGGCAGTCGGGCCTGCGCGAGATCAGTCCCCGGTGCCCGGACAAGGAGCATGTAGGGCATATCGGCCATGGACCGGGTGTCATCGAACGTGACGACATCGGGAGTGCGCACGCCGGCTCGCCGTACGGCAGGGATGACCATCGCTTCCTTGACCAGGTCGGCCACAAAACGCTCGGCCCGCGGGATACGCAACACCAGATCGTCCCCGAGATGGAAAACATGGTTCGCCCCACCCGGAGGGGCCACCCGCACCTCCCCGATATCGACACCATGCCGGGTGGCGATGGCGGCCAGTGTCTCGCGACTCGGCTCGTAGTCATCCATGGTCGAGCATGCTGACATGACCGGGCGGGTGCGCTCCGCCCCTTTTCCGGAGCAAGAGCCAGAACCGGAGCCGGAGCCGGAGCGTGATGTCCGAATGCCGCCAGCATCCGGCCGGGACGGACGCGATGCTCGGATACGAACCAGGGGTGGCCCGCAGCGAGGCGATTGCCGGGTTCGACGTCCACCCGCGCCGTCCCAGGAAAGACCCTTCATGAACCAGCTCACCCCCGCCGCCGACACCACCACCCTGTTCTCCCCTGCCGAGGCGGGCGGTGCGGCACCGAGCATCCTTCCCACCGCGGGGCTTGCGGCACTCTCCAAGCTCAACTGGGAAGAGCTGTATGCGCAGCTGAACGAGGAGGGCGTGGCGGTCACCCCGCCACTCCTCTCGCGCGCTCAGTGTCGGGAGATCATCGACACATTCGACAAACCCGGCCTGTTCCGCTCCACCGTCGTCATGCAGCGGTACCAGTTCGGCCGCGGCGTCTACAAGTACTACACCGACCCGGCCACCGTCCCGCTGATCCAGACCCTGCGCGAGCGGCTTTATCCGCCGATGGCGTGGATGGCCAACCGGTGGGCGCCGCAGTTGAACGAACGTACCTTCCCCACCACGCTGGAAGAGCTGCTGGCCGAGTGCGCGGACAACGGACAGCACCGCTCGACCCCGCTGCTCCTGCGGTACGGCCCCGGCGACTACGCCTGCCTCCACCAGGACATCTACGGCGACATCGTCTTCCCGCTGCAGATCGCCATCATGCTCAACCAGCCCGGCGAGGACTTCACCGGCGGCGAGAACGTCTTCGTCGAACAACGGCCCCGGTTCCAGTCCCGGGCGATCGTCGTCAAGCCCCGGCTCGGCCAGGGAATGATCTTCCCCGTACGGCACCGCCCGGTCCGCGGCAAGAACGGCTTCCGCCGCCACCCGATGCGCCACGGCACCAACGCCGTCGAGACCGGACACCGCAACACCCTCGGCATCATCTTCCACAACGCCCGCTGATCCCCCGCCCGCATCGGAACGTCAGAACGCCACGCGCTCGCAGCAAGGACCTCACCATGAGCCAGACCACCCGACCCGCGGGCCCGGTCACCGACAGGATCGCCCAGTGCGACTGGGCTGCCCTGACCGACGAGTTGGGCGAGTACGGCAGCGCCCTGACCGACCGGCTGCTCACTGCCGCCGAATGCCGTGAGATCGCCGCGCTGTACCACGAGCCCGGCCACTTCCGTACGACCGTCGACATGGCGCGTCACCGCTTCGGCTCCGGCCAGTACCGCTATTTCACCCACGACCTGCCCAAGGCCGTACGGGAGCTGCGCGAGGCGTTCTACCCCCGTCTCCTCCCCATCGCCCGCGACTGGGCGGCCAAGCTCGGCCGTCCCGCCCCGTGGCCGGACACGCTTCAGGAGTGGCTGGCCATGTGTCACGAGGCCGGGCAGTCCAAGTCCGCGCAGATCCTGCTGCGGTACGGCTCCGGTGACTGGAACGCGCTGCACCGGGACGTTTTCGGCGAGATGGTCTTCCCGCTCCAGGTGGTCATCGGCCTGGACGCGCCTGGAGCGGATTTCACCGGCGGGGAGTTTCTGATGACCGAACAGCGGCCCCGCGCCCAGTCGAGAGGTTCGTCCACCACCCTGCTCCAGGGACACGGGCTGGTGTTCACCACCCGCGACCGGCCGGTCGCCACCAAGCGCGGGTGGGCCAACGGGCCGATGCGGCACGGTGTGAGCACCGTCCGCTCCGGCCATCGGCACACCCTCGGGCTCGTCTTCCACGACGCGGCATGAGACCACGGCGAGCGCAAGCGGGTACCGAAAACGAAAGCAATCTTCCAGTGGATTACGCGGCACAGCGAAGAGCGCCTGCACTCCGCACTCAATTACCTACCGGCTGTCGAGCACAAACGCGACTTCTGGCGAAGCCAGGAACAAGTCCCGCAGTCCACCTAAATCGAGATCACTGGGTTCTGCTGAACTCCGCGCGGCATAAGATGGTTTGAGGAAGTAAAAGAGACGAAAGATTCGCGCGGCCCTTCGCCTATCTTTGGCCCATGGAGATCATGCCGCGCGACCTCGTTGCCCCTCGTGTTGCCAATCCGCTGTGTCAGCTCTCTTTGGAGCAGCTACGGAGGCGTACGAGCCTGAAATGGCGGACGTACCCGGAGGACGTGCTGCCGCTGTGGGTCGCCGAAATGGATGTCCCCCTGGCCGAGCCCGTCGCCCAGGCGATCCTGGACGCGGTGGCGCTGGGCGACACCGGCTACCCGACCGGGCGGGGGTACGCCGAGGCGCTGGCCAAGTTCGCCGGCGAGCGGTGGGACTGGGACGGGCTCGCGCTGGAGCGTACGGCCATCGTTCCGGATGTGATGCTGGGCATCGTCGAGATGCTGAAACTGGTCTCCGGACCGGGTGATCCGGTGATCGTCAACTCTCCGGTGTACCCGCCGTTCTACCAGCTCCTCGAGAACCTGGGCCGGCCGATCATCGAGGCTCCGCTCGGTGCGGACGACCGGCTGGACCCAGCCGTACTGGAGGGCGCCTTCGACCACGCCCGCGAGGGCGGTGGCCGACCCGTGTATCTGCTGTGCAGCCCGCACAATCCGACCGGCACCGTGCACACCGCCGACGAGTTGGCGCGCGTGGCGGCGCTGGCGCGGACGGGTGGCATGCGGGTCGTTGTCGACGAGATACACGCCCCGATCGTGGCGGCGGGCACGAGATTCGTCCCGTACCTGAGCGTGCCAGGCTCGGCGAGCGGGCTGTCGCTGATGTCGGCGTCCAAGGCGTGGAACCTGGCCGGGCTCAAGGCCGCCCTGGCCATCGCCGGCCCCGATGCGGCCGACGATCTCGACCGCCTTCCCGAAGCGATCGGGCACCCCAGCCATGTCGGGATCATCGCCCACACCGCCGCACTGCGGGACGGTGGCGACTGGCTCGACTCCCTGCTCGCCGGCGTCGACGACAACCGTCGGCTGCTGGCCGACCTGCTGGCCGAACATCTGCCCGCCGTGCGCTACGCCCCGGGTCAGGCCACCTACCTGGCCTGGCTGGACTGCCGCGGCCTGGGCCTGCGCGACGACCCGGCCGCCGTGTTCCTGGAGCGCGGCCGCGTCGCACTGAGCTCCGGCATCCCCTTCGGTACCGGCGGCGCGGGCTTCGTCCGGCTGAACCTGGCCACCTCACCCGAACTGCTCACCGAGGCGGTGCGGCGGATGGCGGCCGCGCTCGACTGACCGGGAGCCTCAGGCGGTGATGGCCGTGCCGAGGACGGTCATCACGCCCACCGACCGGGTCTCGCACAGATGCTTGATGGCCGCGGCGAAGGAATAGCAGTCGAAAAGCGCTGAATGCTCCTTCCCTTCCGCGGGCTTGGGAAGGTCGAGCACCTGCCACAGGCGGCCGACGTTGGCTTTTTCCGTCTCCGGTGCGACGGTGTTCAGCCAGGGGCGGATATTCAGGAAATGCGCACCGAGGAACCCGTTCTTGACGTCTTCCCCTCGGGCTCGCGCCCAGCCCACGTTCTCCCCGAGAACGACCATGTCGTTACCGTAGGAAAGCACCGACTGCCCCCGGCAGAATCCGAGGAAGTCACCAAGTGCTTCCGCCGCGGATCCACCTTCCCGGTCCACCGTCTCCTGGTCGATTCCGGTCAACTCGGTGAAGTAGGACGACAGCCGCGGATTGACCACAGGTCGTACCAGTGCCTCGTACTCCTCGACGACGGAAAAGTCCTCACGCAGGCGCAACGCACCGATCTGCACGATCTCACGAAGCTGTCCCGGCGCTCCCCAGTCCCGCTCAAGCGCCCCCTGCCATGTCGTGAATTCAAGGTCGAACACAACGAACGTGGACACAACGGGTCTCCCTCTCGTACAAGTCGATGCAAGGCTATCGCCGCTCCGGCACCGTTACATCGACGGAGGCGATTTCCCGCCAGAGTCATCGCCGCCCGCCGTTACATAATCCACGTCGTCCATCAATGGACCGTTCAACCCGCTTTCCGTGGGCGGCGTTCACGTTAATACATGCATCGGCACGCGTCAGCAGCACGTAACGTTTCTCGCATTACGGCGTCACCCTCGCTCACCGCGTCGTGAGATCCGGTCGTGGTGCCCGCCCCGACAGCTCAAGCACCTCATCGACCGACCACTGGTCGTAAACGTGCTCGCCGTACTTGGCGGCGATGACGCGGCCATCGCTCGCGATCAGGAAGTCGGCGGGCAGGCCGAGCCGGCCGCCGTGCGGCCTGCCCGCCGGTCCGCGCTCCCGCCTGCGGACAATCGCCCACGCGCTGCGCAGGATCGCCCGGAGGATCGGCCCCCAGGCACGGGGGCTCAGCAGCGAGCGGGGCGCCGACTCCACGCCGAACTCGGCGTACAGCCGCTTGTCGGGATCGGCGATGACGGCGAACGGCAGGTCGGCCGTGTGTTCCAGCAGCTCCTCGGCGGGCGAGTGGAAGACCACGACCTCGCGAACACCGGCCGCCTCGATCTCATCGTGCCGCCGCACCACGGAGCGCAGATGCAGATTGCAGACCGGGCAGCCGGCGAAGCGCCGGAACTGCAGATGGACCAGCCAGCCGGGGGCAGGGACGGTGACCGACGGGCCGGTGACGGAAGCGAGGACACGGGGGCTGACGGCCGAGCCAGGCCCCAACGGCTCTCTGTTCATGGGTATTCAGGGTTCCCCTCATAAGCGTACGGCACACGCCTACGATCGTAAGCGTATGCCGTACGCTGTCAAGCGCCATGCCACGTCCCCGTTCACTCACACACGATCAGTTGGCCTCGGCCGCCCTCGCCGTCATCGACCGCGACGGGCTGGCCGGGCTCTCCATGCGCGCGGTCGCCAAGGAACTCGGCATGAGCACGATGGGGCTCTACCGGTACGTGGACGAGCGCGACGAACTCGAACGACTCGTCGTCGAGTTCGTGCTGGGCGCGGTCGACACCGAACCTCCACCGCCGGAGGCACCCTGGGGCGAACGCATCGAGGTCATGGTGCGGCGTCTGCGCGACACCTTGAGCACCCATCCCGCGGTCGTCCCGCTGACGGTCGCCCATCGGCACCGATCCCTGGGCGTGCTCCGCTGGTCGGAGACGGTGCTCGCCATCCTCATCGAGGCGGGCTTCGAAGGCGAACGACGGGTTGTCGCGCTGCGCAGCCTGCTCGCCTATGTGATCGGGGCCCTCCAGCTGGCACACCTCGGGCCGCTGTCCGGCGACGGCACGGTCGCCATCTCCGCGCTGCGACCGACGGAGTTTCCACATATGGCCGAGACCGCGCGCGAGGCGCGGAACGTCGGCGCCGACCAGGAGTTCTTCGGTGGACTGGCCGCGCTGATGCGCGGCCTGAACGCATGACGCCGGGGTACGACGCCGTCCAACTGCCACCGCCACACCTCGACGGGGGCCGGGCCCGAGGCCGTCAGCATGAGCCGGGCCTCGCTCCCCCGCGGTCCGGTCCACGGCGGTGCGACGGCGTCGGCGGCCACGACGCGGACACGGCCTTCGGCCGGCCCTTGCATCAGGGCGGACACCGAAATGCCGAGCGTGTCGGCGAGTCCGACCGGGGTGGCCAGGTTGGGGTTGCCCCGGGCCTTCTCCAACCCGACCAGGGCTCCCTTGCTGACCTGGGCGCGTCGGCTGAGTTCTCGGTCCGGCCGTCGGGCTGCTGCTGTGGCCGTTGCTCGGCGCCTCGTTCAGCGCTGCCGCACTGGTGGGGCTGCCGCTCGCGCTGGTGGCGGTGGTGCTGGTCAGCGCCGGACACGGCGCGGGCTCGGCGCGCCCTCACGTACCGTCCTGCTGGCCCGCGGTGTGCTCCCCGAGCGCATCCACCGCGGCCAGGTCATCGCCCTGGGCACCGCCGCCGTCGCCGTCAGCCTTCTCGCCGTGACCTGAGCAGGTCCGCGCGAGTACGTACGAGCTTTCCGTGTTCTCCTCAGACGTCCAGCGCGCATGAGGCCGGTGGCGTGGCGGTGTCGCTCAGCAGGCCCTCGACCTCGCTGTGGGCAGTGTCCACGATGGACCGTACGCAGGCCGCGGCATCCGCCGGGCGCCCCTCGGCGACGGCCTGCGCCACTTCCTGGTGGCGCCGGACCGCCGCCTCGTCGACCCGCTCCGGCATCAGGCTCAGCTCGCGGCGGGCGGTCAGCAACTCCTCCGTGACCTCGGCGAGCTGGGCGAACATCCCGTTGCCCGACGCGGTGAGCAGCGCCCGGTGGAACGCGGCGTCCGCCGCGACGAACCCGGCCGTGTCCGCCTTGGCGGCCGCGGTAGCCATCGCCCGGGCGTGCGCCAAGAGCGCCTTGCAGGTTTCGTCGTCGCCCGACGCCGCGGCGAGCGCGGCCGCGGACGGCTCGACGGCGGCGCGCAGTTCCGCGAGTTCGCGCAGTTGGGCCCCGCGGTGCGGTGAGTTCAGCCGCCAGCGGATGACCTGGGGGTCGTACAGGTTCCACTCGGTCATCGGCCGTACGGTGATGCCGACACGGGGCCGGGAGGTGACGACCCGCTTGGACTCCAGCACTCGGACCGCTTCCCGGGCGACGGTCCGTGAGACGCCATAGCGCTCCTGGACGTCCTCCAGGCGCAGCACCTCGCCGGCGCGGGTCTCCTCCGCGGCGAGGGACAGGCCGATCTGGTCCACCACCTGTCCGTGCAGCCCTTGCAGTTCCACGCGCTCCCCGTTTCCGTCCTGCTCTACCGCCCTCGACCGTCCCGGGGTTTCAGCGGGCCTGTGCGAGGCGGCCGAGGAGTGTGGTCACCCGCTCGCCCGCCGCCTGGGCGCCGCCCGAGGTGAGCGCCGAGCCCATGCCGCAGGCGATGGCCCCGGCCGCGATCCACTCCGGTGCGTTGTCCATTGTCACACCACCAGTGGGGATCACGGGGGCCTGGGGTAGCGCGGCCCGTACGTCGCGCAGCCAGGTCGGCGATGCGCCGGAGGCCGGGAAGAGCTTGAGCGCGTCCGCCCCCTCCTCCAGGGCGCGGACCATTTCGGTCGGGGTGGCGACGCCGGGGAAGACCGGCACGCCGTAGCGGTGTCCGGTACGGATCACCTCCGGGTGCAGGCTCGGCGACACCAGGAACCGGGCACCCGCCTCCACCGCGGCCCGCGCGGCGGAGGCGTCGATGACCGTGCCGGCGCCGACCAGGGCATCCGGCCGTTCCGCGGTCAACTCGGCGACGGCGCTCAGCGCGCGCGGCGTGGTCAGCGCCACCTCCACGGCGTTCAGCCCGGCGTCGAGCACGGCCACGGCCGCGGCCAGGGCCTCCCGTGGCCCGGCCGCCCGGACGATCCCGAACACCCGCTGAGCGGTGACGGCCCGGACGATGTCCCATCGATACATGAGTGCTCCTGGTGTGGTGCTCTGTGTCAGGTGAGTGCCGGGCATCAGCGGTGGACGGTCTCCGCGGCGCCCGTGAAGGAAGACAGTGCGCGAACCAGGCCCCGGCGATCGGGGAGGCCGTCGGTGTCGGTGGTGCACTGCACCACGAGCGCGGCGACCGCGGCCGCCGCCGCCAGACAGCGGTCGTACGGTGCGTTACTCAGGACCCCGGAGAGAAACCCGGCGGCGAACGCGTCGCCCGCCCCCACCGGGTCGGCGGCCGGTACCCGGAATGCGTCCTGTCGCCATGTGCCGTCCGCCGTACTGCAGGTGGCCGACTTGTCGCGGTGCTTCACCACGGCCGTGGTGACACCCGCGGCGAGCAGCCCGTGGGCCGTCGCGCCCAGCAACTCCAGCTCGTCCTCGCCGGCCAGAGTTACGTCCGCCTGTTCCAGCAGCGGCCCCACCACCGTGCGCCAGCGCTCGGGGGTGCCCAGTTTCAGCCGTACGTTCGGGTCGAAGGAAACCGTCGCGCCGACCGCGCGGGCCAGCTCGAGCAGCCGCAGCGTCGCCGTGTGAGCGGAGTCCGAGAGCATGGGGGTGATCCCCGTGATGTGCACCAGCCGGGCGCCCTCCACCATCTCGGCGGTCAGCTCGTCGGCGGTGAGCCGGGACGCCGCCGAGCCGGCCCGGTGGTACTGCACATCGATCGCCCGCGCCGGATGGCTGTCCCGCAGCAGCAGCCCGGTGGGCGCCGATGGGTCCACGACGGCGTACGACGTGTCGATGGCGTCCGCGCGCAGCTGAGCCAGCACGGACCGGCCGGAGGGGTCGTCGCCGACGCGGCCGAGCCAGCGCGTGTGGTGTCCGAGCCTGGCGAGCCCGGTCGCCACGTTGGACTCCGCGCCCGCCACGGAGCGCCGGAACACCGTCGCCCGCTCCAGCGGCACCCCGGGCTCCGCCACCATCAGAAGCATCGCCTCGCCGCACGTCACGACCTCGGGTGCCACCGGCCGCCCGGGGGCAGCGGGCGTCGGAGAGGTTCCCGGCTGCGGGGGTGGGCAGCGTTCCGGCGGGACACGCTCGCTCATGCGTGACTGTTCCTCGTAGGACATGCGTACTCCTCTGAACGTCTCAGAACGCCTGCCGTGGCGGGGCGGAATCGGTGGAGCCGACCAGGAAGTCGAGATCGGCGCCAGTGTCGGCCTGGGTGACATGCCGGGTGTAGAGGTACGTCCAGCCGCGGTCGGCAGGCGGCTTCGGCGGTTGCCACTCGGCCCGCCGCTCGTCCAGTTCGGCGTCCTCGACCAGCATGTCCAGGCGCCGCCCCGGTACGTCGAGCCGGACCCGGTCCCCCGTACGTATCAGCGCCAGCGGCCCGCCGACCGCCGCCTCCGGGGCGACGTGCAGCACACAGGCGCCGAAGGCCGTACCGGACATGCGCGCGTCGGATATCCGCACCATGTCCCGGACCCCGGCGTCGAGGAGTTTCTTGGGCAGCGGCAAGTTGCCCACCTCCGGCATCCCTGGGTAGCCGCGCGGGCCGAGGTTGCGTACGACGAGGACGGTGTCGGCGGTGACATCGAGGTCGTCGTCCTCGGCGACGGCCAGATACTCCGCCACGGAGTCGAAGACCAGGGCGGGGCCGGTGTGCCGGAGCAGTGCCGGGTCGGCCGCGGACTGCTTGACGACCGCACCGTCGGGCGCCAGGTTGCCACGGACCACGGCCGTGCCGGTGCCGGCGGGCTGCACCGGATTGCCGAGCGGGCGGATCACCTCACGGTCGTACACCTCGGCGCCCGCGCAGTTGTCGACGAGGCTCCGGCCGGTCACGGTGACGATGTCGTGGTGCAGCCGGTCCCGCAGATCGTTGATGAGCGCGGGCAGCCCGCCGGCATACGCGAACTCCTCCATCAGGAAGCGGCCGGACGGCATCAGGTCCACCAGCAGGGGCAGTTCGGCGCCGAGCCGGTCGAAGTCGTCGAGCGCGAGCGGTACGCCGAGCCGGCCGGCCACGGCGAGGAGGTGTACGACGGCGTTGGTGGAGCCGCCGATCGCCGCGTTGACCCGAATGGCGTTCTCGAACGCCTCGCGGGTCATGATCCGGCCGGGGGTGAGGGCGCTGCCCGCGAGTTCGACGGCGCGGGCGCCGGTGGCCTCGGCGAGTGTGCCGCGGCGGGCGTCCACGGCGGGCAGACCGGAGGCGCCCGGCAGCATCATGCCCAGCGCCTCGGCGAGACAGGCCATCGTCGAAGCGGTGCCCATCGTCATGCAGTGGCCCGCCGAGCGGTTCAGCGAGGACTCGAACTCGGTGAACTCCTCCTGGGTGATCGTGCCCGCCCGCAGTTCCTCGGTCATCCGCCAGATGTCCGTACCCGAGCCGACGTCGCGGCCGCGAAAGCGTCCGTTGAGCATCGGGCCACCGGTGAAGACGATCGCCGGCACCCCGGCGCTGGCGGCACCCATCAGCGCGGCGGGGGTGGTCTTGTCGCAGCCGGTCAGGAGGACGACGGCGTCCAGCGGATTGGCCCGGATCTGCTCCTCGATCTCCATGGCGGCGAGATTGCGGTAGAGCATCGAGGTCGGGCGGAGGAACGGCTCGCCCAGCGACATCGCGGGAAACTCCAGCGGGAAGCCGCCCGCCTGCAGCACACCGCGTTTCACGGCGTCGGCGAGGATCTGCAAGTGGCCGTTGCACGGCGTCAGTTCGGAGTAGGTGTTGCAGATGCCGATGACGGGGCGGCCGTCGAAGTTATGACCGCCGCGGCCCATGGCGCGCAGATGGTGCCGTGAGATGAAGCCGTTCTTCCCCCCGTCGCCGAACCAGGCGCGGCTGCGGAGGGGGGCGGCGCCGCCGGCACTGGCGGCGACTGTGGCGCTGTCGGCGGTGGCGGTGGGCGAGGGGTTGAGCGCGGCCATGCGCGATGTCCTTTCCGTGCGCTGAGGTGGCCGTGACCAAGCTGTGTCCCATCCACCTCTTCAATGGTGCTATCAAATCACGATACCTTCCGTCACCGTCCAGAGGATCAATGTCGAAACTCCTGGGAGAGGGCCGCATGGAAGCGAAAGCGATGAAAACGGTCACCGGGCGGCTGATGCCGTTCCTGGTGCTGCTCTATTTGGTCGCCTATGTCGACCGGCAGAACGTCGGGTTCGCCAAGCTGACACTCCAAGACGAACTGGGGCTGTCCAGCGCCGCGTTCACCCTCGGCCAAGTCGCGTTCTTCGTCGCGTACGCGATCTTCGAAGTGCCCAGCAACATCCTTCTCGAGCGGTTCGGAGCACGCCGCTGGTTCACCAGGATCATGGTCAGCTGGGGCCTGGTCACCGTCCTCACGGCCCTGGTCTCCACCGCCTGGCAGTTCTACGCCGCCCGTTTTCTGCTCGGCGTGGCCGAAGCGGGGTTCTACCCCGGCATCCTCTACTACCTGACCAAGTGGTACCCGTACCGCTACCGGGCGCGGATGACCGGCTGGTTCATGATGGCGTCCCCGCTCGCCTTCATCATCGGCAATCCGCTCATGGGCGCGCTCGGCGACCTGGACGGCACCCTCGGCCTGGAGGGCTGGCAGTGGATCTTCGTTGCCACCGGGCTGCCCGCCATACTGCTCGCCGCCGTCACTCTCCGTATCCTCCCGGACGGGCCGGACGGGGTGCGCTGGCTGACCGCCGACGAGAAGGGCTGGATCGCGGATGAACTCGCCCGAGAGACGGACACGCTGGGCGCGGCCCACGAGAGCCCGCTGAGCGCACTGCGCGACAAGCGCGTCGTATGGATGGCGCTGTACTTCCTGTGCTTCCCCCTCGGCGCCTACGGCCTCAGCTTCTGGCTGCCGACCATCGTCGACGGCTACGGTGGCCTGTCCTCCACGGCCACCGGGTTCATCACCGCCATCCCCTATGTCTTCGTCGCCCTCGGCCTGTACCTCGTGCCGAAGCTCGCCGACCGCAGCGGCTCCCGCTACCCGTGGATCGCCGCCACCACGGCCGTGGGCGCCCTGGGCCTGGCCGCCACCGCGCTGGTGGACAACCACGTGCTGCAGATGGCGCTCATCAGCGTGGCCGCGGTGGGCATCTTCGCCGGACAGCCGGTGCTCTGGTCGCTGCCGTCCCGGTTCCTCACGGGCGTTCAGGCTGCCTCGGGCATCGCCATGATCAACGCCGTGGGCAACCTGGGCGGCGGATTCGGTCCCATGGGGATCGGTGTGATCGTGGACCGCACCTCGTCCCCTGTCACCGGTCTGTGGTTCCTGGTCGCCGCGATGGCCGTGGCCACCGTCGCCACCTTCGGCATCAAGCGGCTGATCGAGGGCCGGCCCGTCATCGCGGACACGCAGCAGCGGGACACCGAACCCGGGCGCTCCACGGTCTGAACCACCCTGGCCGCCCGGCCACCAACTGAACCCTCCCGGCTCACCCGGCGCCGAGGCCGCCGAAGCAACCGCGGCCGACGCGCCGGTGGCGGAGGGGGCACCCCGGCGTACCCGCGTTGACCCACTTCGCGAAAAGGAACCCGTGTGACCACCGCTGCCGAGCACTACACATGGCGAGCCAACTCGTCGGCCAGGCGTCGCATGACCGTGCGGTTGGCGCGCCGCATCGTGGGCCGTACGACCGGGGACAGTAGCCGGTCGGCGAGAGGGGCGCGTTCCCAGGCGTACGTGAACGAGATGTGGCTGCCGCCGGTTGGCAGCGGTTCGATGGTGTAGGTGCCATGCGCCACGCGTCGGCCGCCCGCGCTGACGTTGCGTTCGACGATGCGCCGCGGCGCTTCGGCCTCGATGACCTCGATGGCGACATCGGTCTTCGTACCGCCCAGCGCCGCGGTGACCGTGGCGCACGATCCGATGCCGCGGTCGGGGCCGCTGTAGCGGTAGTCGGTCAGGTAGTGGTTGGTGAACCGCTCGTGGTGAGCCATGACATCGAGGAAGTCGTAGACCTGCTCGGGCGTCTGCGGTACGTCGATCGACGCGGTGACGGGGATCATGTACCAAACGGTACACGCCAATGTACCGATTGGTACACTGGCGACGTGGTGAATACGAATGACGCGCATTCCGAGGGCGAGGCCGGGCAGGGCACGGACGGGGACCGGCGTACACGACTGGTGGAGGCGGCGGTCGACCACGTCGCGGCGCACGGCATCGCGGACCTGAGCCTGCGCCGCCTGGGCGCCGCGATCGGCGTCAGTCACCGCATGCTGATCCACTACTTCGGCTCCAAGGAACAGCTGCTCATCGAGATCGTCCGGACGTCGGAGCGGCGCCAGCGCGATCTGCTGTCCCAGCTGCGCCTGGAGCCCGGTCTCTCGCCCGCCGATGTCGCGCGGCGGCTGTGGCGGCAGCTGACCGACCCTCGGCTGGCCGGTCAGGAACGGCTCTTCTTCGAAGTCTGCGGTCAGGCGCTGCGGGGCCGCCCCGAGGCAGCCCCGGTCCTCGAAGGGCTCGTGACGGACTGGCTGGAGCCCCTGGTGGCAGCCGAGACCGGCGCGGGGGCGGACCCCGCCGTGGCCCGGAACCGCGCCAGGCTGGGGCTCGCCACCGTCCGTGGTCTGCTGCTCGACCTGCTCGCCACCGGTGACCGCGCCGGTGTCGACGCGGCGATGGAGGAGTTCCTGCGGCTGTTCTACGGCTCGAAGTGAACGCCGCTGATCACGCGGAGCAGCCGACCGGGCCAAGGGAGCACCGGATGTCACACCGGCCGCGTGTCCTCCTGAAGGCGGGAGAACAGCGGCCGTGCGGCGGGCAGACGCCCCTCGGCCGGTGTCAGCTGTCCGGTGATCCGCGTGGCGGCATCGGGGATGAAGGGGCGTAGTTCACCGGCCAGTACGCGACATGCGGTGACCAGTGTGACGAGGACGGTGTCGAGCCGCTTCGCAGCTTCGCTGTCGCCCTGCCGCTCCGCCCGGGCCAGTTCCCATGGCCGGGTGGCATCGATGCATCGGTTGGCTTCCTCCACGATGTTCCAGACAGCGCGAGTGGCGCGCCGGAAGTCGAAGTCGGCCAAGGCGGCGTCGACGAGACCGGGCACCTTCCGGCAGACGTCCACCAGTGCCGACCCACTGGAGGGGGCGGAGACGGGGACGGTTCCGCCGCGAAAGCGGTGGACCATGGTCACGATGCGATGGACGAGATTGCCCAGTCCCCCGGCGAAATCCGCATCCGCGAGGGCGGTCAGACGGTCGGGAGTGAAGTCGGCGTCCCCGACCCGGGGCACATCGCGCAGAAGCCACCAGCGCACCGCGTCGGTGCCATAGGTCGCGGCCAGTGCGGCCGGGTCGACGGTGGTTCCGGCGGACTTGCTGATCTTGCGGCCGTCGACGGTGAGGTAGTCGTGGACCAGGATGTCGGTGGGCAGCGGAAGTCCGGCCGACAGCAGCATGGCCGGCCAGTACACGGCGTGGAAGCGCACCACTCCCTTGCCGACCAGGTGGACACGGCGCTCGCTGGTGGCCCACCACTGGTCGTAGGCGGTGTCATCGGTGCCGTATCCAAGGCTGGTGACGTAGTTGCCCAGGGCGTCCCACCACACATAGACGACCTGGCTCGGGTCCTCGGGCACGGGGATGCCCCAGCCCCGGGCGCGGCTGTGGGAGCGGGAGACGGAGAAGTCGTGCAGGCCGCCTTCGATGAGGGCCAGGACCTCGTTGCGGCGGGCGGCGGGCTCGATGCGCAGGCCGCCGCTGGAGATCAGCTGATGGAGGCGGTCGGCGTAGCGGGACAACCGGAAGAACCAGTTCTCCTCCGCGACGAGCTGAGGTTCGGTGCCGTGTTCGCCACACCGTCCCTCGACCAGTTCGTCAGGGGTGTAGAACTGCTCGCAGCCCACGCAGTACAGGCCCTCGTACTCTTTGCGATAGAGGTCGCCCGACGCGGCGCACCGGCGCCACAGCCGTTCGACTCCGACGCGGTGGCGCGGATCGCTGCTGGTGCGGATGAAGTCGTCGAACGAGAGCGCCAGTGGACCGCGCAGTGCGGCGAACGCGTCGGCGTTACGGTCGACGAACGACTGCACATCGACTCCGGCCGCTTCGGCGGCCAGGACGTTCTTCAGAGAGTTGTCGTCGGTTCCGCTGAGCAGCCGGACCTGCTCACCTCGCCGGCGGTGGTGACGGGCCAACGTGTCCGCTTGGACGAGTTCCAGGGCGAAACCCAGGTGCGGGCGCGCGTTGACGTACGGAATGGTCGTGGTGATGTAGCGACGTGGTGCGGTCATCGGTCCTCCTACCGGGTAGCGAGGCCTGGTCGCACAACAGTCGAGGCCCCGTCCCGGGGCCTCGGATTCAGTACGCGTCCGTGCTCAGCAGCCCCGTCGAGGGGGCATCATCCGGTGCTGAGGCGAAAGCGTGATCATGCGCCCGAGGATAGCAACGGAGCGTCGTCGCAGCACGCCGTTTACGCCCCTCGGTGACGCGGCGCTGAACGTCAGGCGCTGTCGGAGCCGGTTGCCGGCGTCGCCTCCCGTGAACGGACGTGACGGAGGGCCCGCGTGAGCCCCGAGCGGCGCGCGGCACACGTGCTGCGCGGAAGCATGGTCATGTTGGCCTGGGCAGGGGAAGCGGCCCGTGAACCGGCCGACCTCGACTGGGTGGTTCTGGAGGACGAGGTCCGGGTGGACCCGCTCGACCCGTATCCGTACGTGGCGGGAGTCGAGGTCGTCCAGCAGTGGCCGCACGCCGCGGACGGCGCGGCCCGCTACGAGATATGGCGGGACGAGGAGTTCGACACCGGCGGACAGCGCGCCGTCCCGCCGCGGCTGCACGCGGACTGCGAGACCGAGGGCCAGGCGCAGGGCAAGGACCTGTACGACGCGGTGCTGCTCGCCGAGGCGCACGGGACCAGGCTGTCAGGCCTGTCGTCAAGGGGGCGCCCTGCTCCCGACGCGCCACGCGCCGCGGCCCTGAAGTGTTCGCGGCGTACGGCCCGCACAACGCACCGCTGCCTCCACCGGCACGTCTCACCTCAACGGGGGTGGACATCTCGAGGGGGCGCCACGGGGGCCGTTCTCTGTGAGTTTCTGTGAACTACCGGCTGACCAACTGCCACGACCTGCCGTATTCCATCGGACGGGGCTCCCGGTTCGCATGACGCACCCCGACTCGTGCAGATCCGTCCCAGAACAGCGCATCACTGTGAAGGCTCAGGCGATCTCGACCGCATAAGGGTCCAGAGAGAAGGCAGAGCGCTTCATGCATGACAGCAGCGTGGGCAGCGTCGACACCAGCAGCGAACAGCCCAGCACCACAGTGCCCGGCAGCGAACAACACACGAGTTGGAACAGGCGGCTCGTCGGCCAGGTGGCCATCCTGATTCTGGTGAACGCCATGGTGGACACGGTCGTCACGGCGCCGCTCCTCGTCCTTCCCGAGATGCTCGACCACTTCGGCACCGATCAGTCGGCGTGGATCGACGCCAGTTCACTGCTCGCGGGAGCGATGTGGGCGCCACTGCTCGGAAAGAGCGCCGATATCCATGGCAAGCGCAAAGTGCTGGTCATGACGTTGCTCACCGCCTTGGCGGGCGCCCTGGTGTGCCTTGTCGCGCCCAGCCTCTGGGTGCTCATCCTCGGGCGCCTGCTGCAGGGAGCGGCCGTGGGGGCCGTCTTCCTCACGGTCGCCCTCATCCGGGACATATGCGCACCGGACATGGCGATGATCGCCACCGGCATCGTGACCTCGGGCTCCGCGCTACTCAGCATCGGGATGCCCGTTCTCTTCGAGACAACGGCCGCGGAGTTCGGCTGGCGGAGTGTGTTCGTCGCGTCGGCGGTGTTCGCGGCCATCGCGGCCGTTCTCGTGCACAGGCTCCTTCCCGCGTCCACGCTCAGGACACCGGGCAAGGTCGACATCGCCGGGGCCCTGCTTCTCGGCGGAGGTCTGGCGGCGGTGCTCAGCTATATCAGCCTCGGGTCGGACTTCGGCTGGTTCGCCGTGGGGCCGCTCGCCCTGCTCGTGGCCGGCGCCGCGGCCCTGGCCAGGTGGTTCCTGGTGGCGAGCCGGGTTCCCGAGCCCGTGATCGACATCAGGAACCTCGGCAGGCCACTGGTGCTCACGCTCCTCGTGGTCGTCTTCGGAACCGGCGCGTACCAGAGCATGCTCACGCTCTTCGGCCTCATCGCCAAGGTCTCGGCGGATCAGCACCTCGGGTACGGACTCGCCGCCCCGGGAGCGCTGGGTCTGCTGTACGGCGTACCGGCGATCGGAATCGTGCTCGGCGGCACCCTGGCCGGGGCGCTGGGAACACGCTTCGGGCCGGCCGTGACCCTCGCCGGCGGCGTAGCGCTCGGGACGGTGGGCACCGTCGGGATGTTCCTCGGGGACTCCCTGCTGCCTCTCGCGGTCGTGTGCTCCTTCCTGCTGAGCCTCACCGCGGGAACGCTCGTGACGTCCGGCTTCAACATGGCGGCGACGCTCGCGCCCCCGGAGCGGCAGGGCGTCGTGTCCAGCATGGTGATGGTCATGGTCGCGACCGGGGCGGTGATTCTGAAGTTCGTGGGTTCGGCCGTGCTCAAGTCCACCAACATGGTCGTCGACGGCGAAACGGTGAACTCGGCCGCGGGGGTTCACGGTTACATCGCGATGGCGACCGGCGCGTTCGTGGCCGCCGGTGTGGTGGCCGTCATCCTGCTGCGAACCCGCCGCGGCGCGGCAGAAGATAAGATTCACGCAATTACGGCCATGAACGAGAGTTGAACAATGACGTCGATGGACGACATCCTGAGGGAAATCATCGACCTTCGGGAGGTTATGACGAACCGTTTCAGGCAGGTTGAGGCGCTGACGAATCTCTACGCGATCGTTCCCGTCAAGCACGCGATGCCACAGCCCACAAAGTGGACGGCCTCGCCCGACCTCCTGCTGTTCCTGATCTCGCAGATTCAGAAGCGGCGTCCGGTCTCCATCCTGGATATAGGAAGCGGCGCCACAACGGTCTGGATGGCAAACGCGCTTCGCCATTTCGAAATCCCCGGGAAGATCGTCTCGATCGACCACGACGAAAACTTCGGCGCCGGGACAGCCGCCACGTTGCAGCAGCAGGGGCTGGACGCGTACGCACAGGTGCGTATCGCCCCACTGGTCGAGGTGGACATCAGGGGAGAGCGCCTGCACTGGTACGACCCGAAGCGGCTGGACGATGTCGGGAACTGCGACATGGTGGTGGTCGACGGACCTCCGGGGTTCATGTATCCACTTTCCAGGTACCCGGCACTTCCCCTGCTGGAATCGAAGGTGAGCCGCGAGGCAAGGATAATCATGGACGACGCGAGTCGTCCCGACGAGCGGGAGATAGTCGAGCGCTGGTGCCGCGAGTTCCCGGATTGGTCCTCCGAATTCATCGATCATGAAAAGGGGACGGCTGTTCTCACGCGGCACTGAAGTGCCCGGTCCCGGCAGGGCGGAATACCGGCGATCGGTATCCCGCCCCAGCCCGGTCAGAGGAAGCTGACGCCCTGGGCGAGGGCGAGTTCGCTGGAGTAGTTGATGGTGTTGGTGGCCGCGCGCATATAGGACTTCCAGGCGTCGGAGCCGGACTCCCGGCCGCCGCCGGTGTCCTTTTCGCCGCCGAAGGCGCCGCCGATTTCGGCTCCTGAGGTGCCGATGTTGACGTTGGCGATGCCACAGTCGGAGCCGGCGGCCGACAGGAAGATCTCGGCTTCCTGCTGGTCGCGGGTGAAGATGCTGGACGACAGGCCCTGGGGGACGTCGTTGTGCAGCGCGATCGCCTCGTCGAGGGTGTCGTAGGTGAGTACGTACAGGATCGGTGCGAAGGTCTCCTCCCGTACGACATCGGTCTGTTCGTCGACGCGGACGAGGACCGGCTCGGTGTAGGCCGCCGAGGGCGCGGCCTCCGCCAGGCGCCGGTTTCCGCCGGCCAGGATCTTGCCGCCCTGGGCCTGGACGCGGGTGAGGGCGCCCAGCATGGCATCGAGGGCCGTGGTGGAGATGAGCGGGCCGACGAGCGTGGTGTCGTCGAACGGATCGCCGATGGGGAGCTTGTGGTAGGCCGCGGTCAGCCGCTCGATGAGGGTGCCGGCGATATCGCGGTGGACGATGAGGCGGCGCAGCGTCGTACAGCGCTGGCCCGCGGTGCCGGCCGCGGCGAAGACGATGCCCTGGACGGCGAGGTCCAGGTCGGCGGAGGGGGCGACGATCGCCGCGTTGTTGCCGCCGAGTTCCAGCAGGCTGCGCCCGAAGCGGGCCGCGACGCGGGGGCCGACCTCGCGGCCCATGCGGGTGGAGCCGGTGGCGCTGACGAGCGCCACGCGCGGGTCGTCGACCAGCTTCTCGCCGATGGCGCGGTCGCCGAGCACGAGGCGGTGTACGTCGCGGGGCGCGCCGACCTCGTCGGCGGCCCGGGCGAGCAGGTGGTCGCAGGCCAGGGAGATCAGTGGGGTGAGTTCCGAGGGCTTCCAGATCACGGTGTCGCCGCAGACGAGGGCGATGGCGGTGTTCCAGGACCACACGGCGGCGGGGAAGTTGAAGGCGGAGATGACACCGACCACGCCGAGCGGGTGCCAGGTCTCCGCCAGGCGGTGGCCGGGGCGTTCGGAGGCGATCGTACGGCCGTAGAGCTGGCGGGACAGGCCGACGGCGAAGTCGCAGATGTCGATCATTTCCTGGATCTCTCCGAGCGCCTCGGAGCGGATCTTGCCTGCCTCGATTGTGACGAGGTCGGCCAGGTCGCTCTTGTGCTCGCGCAGCAACTCACCGAGTCGGCGGACGAGTTCACCGCGGCGCGGAGCGGGCGTGGTGCGCCAGGTGAGGAAGGCCGTACGGGCGGCGGCGATGACCTCTTCGGTGTCGGCGTCGGTGGCGGCCGTCAGCCGGAGAAGGTTCTCGCCGGTGATGGGGGTGCGGGCGTGGAAGTCGTTGCCCTCGGGCACGTCGACGCCGATGTTCTGGAGGCTGGTACGGGCGCGGGCGCGCAGGTCGTCCGTGGTGGGCAGGGCTGAGCTGGTCATGGTGGTCCTTGGGGGTGGGAGGGATCGGGGGTCAGTCGAGGGCGCCCGTCAGATCCAGCTCGCGGGCGACCTGTGCGAGGGAGCGGTTCCGCTGCTGCTCGTAGAGGGCGAACGGGTCCAGCACGTCGTGGCCGATCGCGCCGGAGAGCCAGGCGTCGTCGTAGGCGGTGCCTTCGTGCTCGTTGTCGCGGGTGCCCTCGCCGCTGAGGTTGGACTGGAAGATGCCGGCGGCGGAGCGGGGCAGGAAGTCCTCGTAGACGATGGGCTCGGCGCGTACCCAGCCCTGCTGCACCAGTTCGCTGACGCTGGTGGGGGGCCGGCTGCCGTCGCGTGGCCGGTCCGGGTCGAGCCGGTAGGTGAAGTAGGCCAGTCCCGCTGCGGCGAGCTCCCGTTCACTGCCGGGCAGGTGCCGCTCCCATGCGGCGCGCGCGATATCGCCGCGCGCCGCCGAGGGGTTCTGGGACACCCGCTCGTCGATGTGGCCCAGGAGTTCGTCGTAGAGGGCGCGGCCCTTGCGGGTGAGGGCGATGCCGCGGGCCTCGACCTCACCGAAGCGGACTCGCATTGCGCCGCTGACGACGCTGCCGTCCGGGGTGCGCATCGCGCGGGGTTCGGCCAGCGCCCGGAAGGAGGTCTGCCGCAGCAGGACGTCGGGGCCCTGCCACCTCGGCGGGCCCTGGATGGTGTCGATCATCTCGATGCCGCGCTCGGTCATCCGCCGGTACAACTCGTCGATGTCCAGGACTCGCGGGGTGAGGTGGTTGATGTGGGTGCTGCGGACGCCGCCGATGTCCGCGGCGACGGCGGAGATCCGCTCCAGGGTCTCGTACCATGCCTGGTCGACGGGGTCGGGCGACAGCTCGAAGGCGTGCACGGCGAGTCGCAGAAAGCGCTCGGCCTCCGCCTCGGGCAGCTCCCGTTCCGCCGTGGCGCGGTCGGCCAGCGCGAGCAGTTCGGCGGGGAAGAGTTCGCGGTCCGCGAGGAAGGCTTCCAGGCGTGAGCGCAGGTCGGCGTCGAAGAAGCGGGGGTCGGCCGGGGTGAGCATGGAGGTGAACACCCGGAAGGGGTTGCGGGCCAGCTCCTCGCCGTCGACCGGCCGGAAGGCGGTGGAGATGACGGGGACGGCGCTGGCGGCGGCCTCCCGCAGATCGTAGAAGCCGACCGGGTGCATGCCCAGGGCGGAGAATACGCGGGCGACCTGCCCCAGTTCCTTCGGCGTGCCGACGCGGATGGCTCCGTGCCGCTCGGCGGTCACCCGGCTGATGGACCCCAGGCGTTCGGCATCGGCTCCCTGCGCGCGCAGGACGTCCTCGTTGACCTCGCGCGAGACGTCCACGAGCGTGGTGTAGGCGGGAACCTCCTGCCCGTACATCTCCGACAGCCGCGCCGCGAATGCGGCCCGCAGCTGCCACTGAGTGATCGTTGACATGGTTCGGCCTTTCGGTCGGGTTCACACCACGTGGGCTTCGGGGCGGATATCGGCACCGTCGCGGAACCGGTCGGCGCTGAGCGGGGAGATGTCGGTGAACGGCTCGCGCTCCAGGTACAGGTCGCGCATGACCTCGCCGATCGCGGGCGCCTGAAGGAAGCCGTGGCCGGAGAACCCGGCGGCGTAGAGGAAGTTGGGCAGTTCGGCGGAGCGGCCGATCAGCGCGTTGTGGTCCGGCGTGTTCTCGTACAGGCCGGCCCATCCGCTGACGGTCTCCATATCGGCCAGGGCCGGGGCGCGGCGGCGGGCGACGGTGCGGAACAGCTCCAGCCACTCCGGGGTCCAGGTGGTGTCGAAGCCGTCTTCCTGGTCGGGGTCGGCCAGCCCGAACAGCAGCCCGTCGTCGCTGTTGTGGAAGTAGCCGGACGAGGCGAAGTCGATGGTGAACGGGATCCGCGGGGCGGGCGGCTCGAGTGGCGCGGTGAACGCCAACTGCCGCCTCACGGGCCGGATCGGGAGGTTGATCCCGACCATCTCACCGATCTGCGCCGACCAGGCTCCTGCCGTGCAGATGACGGTGGCGCAGGCGATGCTGCCGTGGCCGGTGTGCACCCCGGTGACGCGGTCCCCCGCCGTGTGGATACCGGAGACGGCGGTGTGGGTGGCGAAGACGACGCCGGCCCGGGCCGCGGCCCGCGCATACCCCTGGACGACCAGTCCGGGGCGGGCGTGCCCGTCGGCCGGGGAGTACGCGGCGGCCAGGAGGCCGTCGGTACGGATGTAAGGACACAGGCGCCGGGCCTCGGAGGGGCTGATCATACGGCTCGGCACATCGAGGCTGTTCTGGAGCTCGACGCCGGTCTCGAAGTCGCTCACCTGCTGTTCGCTGTCGAGCAGGAAGAGGTAGCCGACGGTGTCGAGCCCGATGTCGGCGCCGGGGCGGTGGGGAAACGCCTGGTAGGCACGTAGGCTGCGGCTGCCGAGCTCGATATTGAGCGGATCGGAGAACTGGGCGCGTACGCCTCCGATCGGCTTGCCCGAACTGCCGCAGCAGAGGTCGCCGCGCTCGACGACGACGATGTTCCGCACCCCGGCCTCGGCGAGGTGAAACGCGGTGCTCGCACCTATGACGCCGGCACCGATGATCACAACATCGGCGGAGGTCGGAACGGTGCGGAAGGCGGAGAAGGACAACGGGCCACTCCCTTCCAGAGGCCACCCCGTCGGACGGAGACGGGTCCGCTTCCAGGGGGCGGCGGGGCTGTCAGTACAGAGCGATGCCGAGCACGACCTCCGCGTCATCGTGCAGCAACCCGACCGTTGACGTCCATCAAGGGTTGGACGACGCCGCCGCCAGGCGGTTCGAGGCTCGTTCTAGGATCTTCGGCATGGCGAAGCGCGCGGTACATCGGCGGGCCCGGAAGATTCTGGGCGAGGACCCCGTGGCTGTGGTCTGGTGCGAGATCCACAAGCCCATCCCCACACCGCCGAAAGACGTGCACCGCGCCGCAGGCAGGAAGCGGCTCAAGCCGGGCCATCACTGGCTGCTGTACGTCGGGGGCGTGGTGTTCTTCTTCGTCGTCATCCCGCTGATGCTGATCGACAAGCTGGGTGACGGACTCGGCCGCCCCACTGCCTCCCGCCGCGACCGTACCCGCGATCGTCAACAGGATCCGACCAACGGCATCTTCGACGGCGACTGGAACCTGACCGCGGGCCAGTTGCTGTTGCGCTGGTACGGGTACTCCCCCAACCCGAAACGCCTGGTCATGCTGGCCCACGAGCGTGTCTGCATCGCCACGTCCCCTCGCCGTCGGCTGTCGCCCACCAAGGCCGATGACTTCCGGACCGTCGCGGAGTTTCCCCTCGATCAGGTCCGTGTCGAAGGCGAGGCGGGCCAGCCGCGCGGATTCGCCACTTTCCGGCTCCGCTTCGCCGACGGGTCCTGGCTGGAGGTGGGGCGGCTGGGCGAGCCTGAGGACGCCGACCACTTCCTTCGTACCATCAGCGGCTGAGGAGCTGAGGCCCCCTTCCGGGTGGGTGCCACATTGGACACGCCGCGTGCCTCTGCACCATTATGTGCATATGAGCGCACGCATGCATCAATCGGCGGATGCCGGTGAATGACGAGCAGGCGACCCCGACCAGGTCGCATACGCATCCCAGCGGCGCGGCGCAGTTCTCCACGGCCGCCCATGTCTTCTCGCTGCTCTCCGATCCGACCCGGCTGCATCTGGTGTGGTCCCTCGCCCGGGGCGAGGCCGATGTCAACACCCTCACCGAGGCCAGCGGGGCGGCCCGCCCCGCGGTGAGCCAGCACCTGGCCAAGCTGCGGCTCGCCGGGCTGGTCCAGGTGCGCAAGGAGGGGCGTCGCTCGGTGTACTCGCTGCACGACGGCCATCTGCGCCGGCTGGTCATCGAGGCCGTCAACCACGCCGATCACATGGTCACCGGGGCCCCGCCGCACGACTGAGCCCCGGGAGGGTCCTTCAGGCGCTACGGCGTACGGCGACGACCTTGGGCTCGGTCATGGCCTCCACGGCGTACCGCACACCCTCGCGGCCGACGCCCGACCGCTTGGGCCCGCCGAAGGGCATGGCGTCGATCCGGAAGTCGCTGCTGTCGTTGATCATCACCGCGCCCACCCGGAGCCGTTCCGCGATGTCCAGGGCGGTGTCCAGCGCGGTGGTGAAGACACCGGCCTGGAGGCCGTAGCGGGTGTCGTTGGCGCGGGCGACGGCCTCGTCCACCGTGTCGATCACCTCGACCACCAGCACCGGACCGAAGATCTCCTCGGTCATCACCTTCGCGTCCGCCGGGACGTCCGTGAGCACGGTCGGCCAGTGGAAAGCACCGTCCCGGCGGCCTCCGGTATGCACCACGGCGCCGCTCTCGCGCGCCTCCCGTACCCACTCCTCCACGCGCCGCGCCTCGCTTTCGCTGATGAGCGGGCCGATGTCCGTACCGGGATCGGCCTTGCGGCCCACCCGCAACTTCTCGGTGGCTGCGATCACGTAGCGGAGGAACGGGGCGGCGATGCGCGCGGCGACGAAGACGCGCTGCACCGAGAGGCAGTTCTGCCCAGCCACGCCGAAGGCGCCCGCCACCACCGCCTGTGCGGCCGCCCGGGTGTCCGCGTCGTTGAGGACGAGGACGGCGTTGTTTCCGCCCAGCTCCATGAGGGTTTTCTTGGCTCCGGCGGCGCTCGCCACCGCGTTTCCGGTCCGGTGGCCGCCGGTGAAGGACACCAGGTCCACCAGTGGGTGGCTGACCAGGGCGTGGCCCGCGCCGCTGCCCGTGCCGGGAACGACCGCGAGTCGTCCGGCGGGCACCCCGGCACCCAGCAGGATCTCGGCGAACGCGAGCGCGGTGAGCGGTGTGGCCTCGGCCGGTTTGAGGACGACGCCGTTCCCGCCGGCCAGGGCCGGGCCCACCTTGTGCGCGACCAGGTTGAGCGGGTCGTTGAAGGGGGTGATGGCGGCGACCACCCCGACCGGTTCCCGGGTGTACCAGCCCAGTCGGCCCTCGCCACGGGAGGTGTCGGAGAACGGCAGGGTCTCACCGGTGAGGCGGTCGGTCTGCCGGGCCGAGAGCCTCAGGGTCTCGGCGGCGCGGGACACCTCGCCGTTGGCCTCCCGTAGTGTTTTGCAGCCCTCCCGGGAGATCACTTCGGCCAGCCGCTCCCGGTGGCGCAGGACCAGTGCGGCGGCCTCCTCCAGCGCCTCGCGCCGTTTCCAGGCGGGCCAGCTCGCCCCGGAGGCGACGGCAGTGGCCACGTCGGTGACGGCCTGGTCGACCTCGGTGGGGCTGGTGTCCGTGACATGGCCGAGGAGGCGGCCGTCTTCCGGATCGTGTACGGGCATGGTGGACGCGCCGTCCACCCATCTCCCGGACCACAGCGCCCCGGCGGGCGGCCGCCAGGTCAGCGGGGTGGCGGGCGCGGTCTCGACTGTCGTCATCGGCTCGCTCTCTTCGTTCGGGCGGCGCGTCACGCGCTCGGGTGGTGGCAGGAGACGGAGCGGCCGGTGGGGCCCGTGTTCGGCGTGGGTGCCTGGGTGCCACATCGCTCGTCGGCCAGCGGGCAGCGGGGGTGGAAGCGGCACCCGGAGGGCGGGCTGAGCGGGCTGGGCGGCTCACCGCGCAGGGCGCCGAACTCGCCCTCCCCGTCGGCGGCCTCCGGCAGCGAGGCGGTCAGCAGCGCCCGGGTGTAGGGGTGGGCGGGACGTTCGAACAGCTCCTCCCGGGAGGCCACTTCGACGATCTCGCCGAGGTACATGACCGCCACCCGGTCGCAGATGTGCCGTACGACGCGCAGATCGTGGGAGATCATCAGCAGGGTCAGATCCAGTTCGTCCTTGAGCTCGACGAGGAGGTTGAGGATCTGGGCGCGGACCGAGGCGTCGAGCGCGGAGGTCGGCTCGTCACAGATCAGCAGGCGCGGGCGGAGCAGCAGGGCGCGGGCCACCACGAGCCGCTGGAGCTGGCCGCCGGAGCATTCGCCGGGGCGCCGTCCGAGGAACGAGGCGTCGAGCCCCACCTGGTCGAGGACCTGGAGAATGCGCTGATGGCGCTCTTCTCTGGTGCCCAGACCGTGCTGGGCGAGCGGTGCGCCGAGGCTGGTGCCCAGTCGCATCCGCGGGTCCAGTGCGGCGAACGGGTCCTGGAAGACCAGTTGTATCGAGCGGCGCAGCGCCTTGCGGTCGCGGCCCCTGGTCCTGGCGACATGGACACCGTCGAAGAGCACGCGCCCGGAGTCGACCGGGGTCAGCCCGAGCATGGCCCTGGCCAGAGTGCTCTTGCCGCAGCCCGACTCACCCACGAGGCCCAGGACCTCTCCGGGGGCGATGGTGAACGACACATGGTCGACCGAGTGGACGGAGCTCTTGCCGCTGAACACCCCGCCCCGCACCGGGAAGTGTTTGACCAGGTCCTCCACGGTGACGAGCGGCTGTCGCGCCCTGGAGTCGGGGGCGCGGTCCGCTTTCGCCGGCGTGGTCATACGCCCACCGCCTCGCCGCGGAGCTCGGTGCCGGGCTGGGAGGCCCAGCAGCGGCAGCGGTGTTCCCCACCGCAGGTGTGCAGTGGCGGCTCCGCGCCCGAACACCGGCCGGCGATGCCCAGGTCCTGGGAGAGTGGACATCGGGGCTGGAACCGGCATCCGTGGTCCAGAGCCCGGGACTGGGTCGCGCTGCCCGGGATGGCGAAGAGTTTTCCCTCCTCGGACTGGAGCAGTGATGCCTTCAACAGGGCGCGGGTGTAGGGGTGTTCGGGTGCGTCGAAGACTTCCCGTACCGATCCCTCCTCCACCACGCGCCCCGCGTACATGACGGCCACCCGGTCGGCGATCGAGGTGACGATGGTCAGGTCGTGCGTGATGAGCAGCACGGCCATACCGGACTCGCGCTGCTTACGGCGGAGCAGCCGCAGGATCTGGGCCTGGACGGTGGCGTCGAGGGCGGTGGTCGGCTCGTCGGCGATCATCATGGCGGGGTCGGCGGCGAGGGCCGCCGCGATCATCACACGCTGGGCCATGCCGCCGGAGAGCTGGTGTGCGTACGCCGAGGCTCTGCGCTCGGGTTCCGGGATGCCGACGTCGCGCAGGAGTTCCACGACCCGTGCCTTGGCCTGGCGGCGGCTGAGCCCTCGGTGCAGTCGCAGCGGCTCGGCGACCTGGCTCCCCACCGTGCAGGTGGGGTCGAGCATGGCCTTGGGCTGCTGGAAGAGCATGGCCAGCCGGTGGCCGCGGACGCGGTTCATCCGCTTCGGCGGCAGGGTGGCCAGGTCCTCCTCGCCGAGGGTGATCCGGCCGCCGGTGACCCGGGCGCCGGGCGGCAGCAGTCCGATGGCGCTCAGCGCCGTCATGGTCTTGCCGGAGCCCGACTCGCCGACCAGCGCGACGATCTCGCCGCGCCGGACGGTGAGGTCGAGGCCGTCGACCGCGGGAGTGGCGGAAGCGTGACCGGGCTCTGAGAACTCCACCCGCAGGCCCCGGATCTCCAGCGCGGTGTCGCCGGTGGCCACGGGGGTCGGCGGGGGACGGTACGGCAGGCGCATGTCCGGGTCCTTTCAGCGTCGTACCGCGCGAAGGCGGTTGCGCACGGTCACGATGGCTTCTTCGAAGTGCTGGGCGAGGGCGGCCAGTGCGGCGTCGACGTCGTCGCCCGCGATGAGCCGTGCCAGTTCCCGGTGTTCGTCGAGGAGGTCGAGCCGTGCGGGGTCGGCGTCGGCCTGGAGGTTGAGGCACAGCCGGGTCTCGGCGATCACGGTGTCGAACATGCGCGTCAGTCGGGGGCTGCCGGCCGCCTCGATGACCAGGGAGTGGAACCGCGCGTCGAAGTCGGCCACCTTCGACCAGTCGCCCTTCCGTGTGGCGCGGGCGAGTTCGTCCACCGTCTCGTCGAGGGCGGCGAGCAGGCCGGGCGGTCTGGGCGAGGTGATGACCCGGCGGAAGGCGGCGGCCTCGAGGGCCTCCCTGGCGAAATAGATGTCGAGGACGTCGGCCTCGCCGAGCAGCGGTACGAAAACACCGCGATGGGGCTCGCTCAGCAGCAGTCCCTCGTGGACGAGGCGGGCGAGGGCTTCGCGTACCGGGCCGCGGCTGACTCCCAGGGATTCGGCGAGTTCGGCCTCGCCCAGCTGGGAGCCGGGCGGGAAGGTGCCGGTGAGCAGCCGGGACCGGATCTGCTCCACGACCTGTGAGGCGAGCGTCGTACGGTGGACCGAGGTCGCGCGGCGAACCGAGGGAGCCGAGGCTGCCGACGGCGTGGTGTCATGTGGCATCCGTCCTCCTCTTGCGCTTCAGTTCCATGCCATGGCCGATCAGGGTGACGCTCAGCGCCGTCACGAAGATCGCGGCGCCGGGGGCGATCACCAGCAGGGGAAGGCGTTGCATATACGGCTGGGCGTCCAGCAGCATGGCGCCCCAGTCGGAGTCGGGAGGCTGCACGCCAAGACCCAGGTACGACAGTCCGCCGACGGTGATCAGCTTGTGGCCGAACCGCAGAAAGCCCAGGGCGAGCACGGGCCGCAGCGCGTTGGGGATGACATGGCGGAAGACGATGAACACCTTGGAGCAGCCCAGCGCCTCGGCGGCCTCGATGTACTCCCGGCTGTTGATCTCCAGGGCGAGGCCGCGCATCAGCCGGGCGAAGGGGGTCCACCCGACGATGGTCAGGGCCGCGATCAGCATGCCGTATCCGGTGCCGAAGGCGGCGATCAGGAACAGGGCGACGATCACGTCGGGGATGGAGATCAGCAGGTCGGTGGTGCGCATGACCACCTCGTCCACGATCCCGCCGCGCCGCGCGCTGAAGGCTCCGATCACCGTGCCGATCACGGCGGAGAGCAGCAGGGTGACCGCCGCGATGGACACCGAGAAGCGCCCGCCGTACATCAGCCTGCTGAGGATGTCCCGGCCCAACTGGTCGGTGCCGAGCAGATGGTGGGCGCCGGGCCCGGCCAGCCGCTGTCCGAGGTCCTGGTGGGCCGGGTCGTACGGCGCGATCCACGGGGTGAGCAGCAGGACGGTCAGCACCAGGGCCAGGACGACGGCGCCGACGCGCAGCGTCCAGTGCCGGCCGGTGACCGCGCGCAGACCGGTGGCGGTCAGGTGTGCGAGACGCCGGGGTGCGGTGGAGGGCACAGGGTCATGGGAAAGAGAGCTAGACAGCGCCATCGCGTACCCTCACTGCCGGGTTGATCAGTGCGTACAGCAGGTCGGTCACGGTGGTGATCAGGACCGCCAGCGCCACGGTGCACAGGATTCCGCCCTGGATCAGCGGGACATCGTGGTTGACCACGGCGCTGTAGACGAGCCGGCCCATGCCGGGGATGGCGAAGATGACCTCCACGACCACCGATCCGCCCAGCAGCCCGGCGAACCACAGGGAGAACAGCGTCATCACCGGCAGCAGGGCATTGCGCAGCCCGTGCCGCAGCAGGGCCTGGCCTCCGCTCAGTCCCCGGCTGCGGGCGGCGGTCATATATGGCGATGCCAGGACATCGCTCATCGCCGCTCTGGTGACCTGGGTGAAGTAGGCCATGGGCCGCAGCGCGAGAGTGAGGGCGGGCAGGATGATGGAGGTCGGATCCCGCCATCCGGCCGACGGCAGCCAGCCGAGGTAGCGGGAGAAGACCAGCACCAGGATGGGGGCCAGCCAGTATTCGGGGACGGCGACGAAGCTCTGCGTCAGCAGGGTCACTCCGTTGTCGACCCGTTTCCCCGGCCGCATCGCGGCGAGCGTGCCCAGGGGCAGGGCCGCGAGGAAGGCCAGCCCGATGGCGATGACGGCCAGGGTGCCGGACACGCCGATGGCGGTGCCCAGCAGTTGGTCGACCGGGGTGCGGCTGGTGAAGGACATCCCGAAGTCCCCACGCGCCGCACGGCCGAGCCAGCTCAGATACTGCACGAGGATCGGCCGGTCGAGCCCGAGCTCGGAGCGCAGGGCCGCGATCGCCGAGGGGTCGAGGGCCTGATCGGAGACTCTGGACCGCAGGATCGTTCGGACGGGGTCGCCGCCCGAGGCGTACGGGATGGCAAAGGTGGCGGCTGATACGGCGAGCAGGGTGATCAGCAGCACCATAAGCCGCCGCACGACGAATCTGACCATCGTTCACTCCTCCTTTCCGGGCTCTTCCGGCAGGTGGGTGGCGGGCTACTTGATGATGTCGAGGGCCCGGTAGTAGGCCCCGGCGAACGGCAGGAACCAGGGCGGACCGAAGTGTCCGGGGACGCGCGGGAACTTCATGCCGCGCCAGATGTTCGCCTCGGGCCTGCCGTCCATGACATCGGCCATCTGCCGGCCCATGTGGGTGGCCATCTGGACCCCGTGGCCCGAGTAGCCGACGGAGTAGAACAGGCCGTCCCGCTCCCCGGAGTGCACCATCTGGTCGAGGCTGATGTCGACGAGACCACCCCACAGATAGTCGATGCGCACGCCGTCGAGCTGCGGGAACACCGAGAGCATCCCCTTGCGCAGAATCTGTCCGCTCTTCCGGTCGGACTGGGGATTGGACATGGCGAACCGCGCCCGGCCGCCGAAGAGCAGGCGGTTGTCGGGGGTGATGCGGAAGTAGTAGAGGATGTTCTTGGAGTCGGAGGCCATCCGGCGGGTGGGCATCAGCTCGTCGACCACCTCCTGCCGAAGCGGTTCGGTGACGATGATGAAACTGCCGACGGGGATGATCCGGTTGCGCAGCCAGCGGAACGGGGACCCGGTGTAGCCACTCGTGGCGACCAGCACCTGATCGGCGCGGAGGGTGCCGACCGGGGTGGTCAGATCGTGTGCCGTACCGCTGACTCGGCGGGCCCTGGTGACCGGGGCCTTCTCCAGGATCCGCACCCCCTGGGCGGCGGCAGCCTCGGCCAGACCGCGGACGAACTTGCCCACGTGCAGACCGGCACCCTGCGGGTCCGCCATCGCGCCGTGGTAGTGGTCCGATCCGACCTCGGACCTGATGTCCTTCTTGGGGATCAGCTGTGTGTGGTAGCCGATCAGGTCGGCGAGTGCGTCATGGGTGCGGGCCAGCCGCTCGTAGTGCGCAGGCTTGGCGGCCAGGTTGAGCTTTCCGGTGCGGGAGAAGTCGCAGTCGATCTCCTCCTCCACCACCAGCTTCTCGACCGTGTCGATGGCCTCGTTGTAGGCCAGGTAGGCCGCCTTGGCGGTCGGGATGCCATAGCGCTCCACGGCGGTGAGGAAGCCGATGGCCAGCCCCGTGGTGCACATGCCGCCATTGCGTCCCGACGCTCCCCAGCCCACGGTCTCCTGCTCCAGTACGGTGACCTGGGCGCCCTTGCGGGCCAGGTGCAGCGCGGCGGACAGACCGGTCAGCCCGGCGCCCACGATCGCCACATCGGTGCGGCCACCGATCTCCACCGCGCTGCGGTCGGGGCCGGCCGGGGACGTGTCCAGCCAGTACGGGACGGTTTTCACGGCGCTCACAGCCCGAGCAGCGCGGGCAGTTCGGACAGGGCCGACACCTCGTGGTAGCCGTAGTACGGCACGCTGGGCTCATAGCGCCGGTTGACGTACACCTTGTTGGCGATCCGCAGATCGTGGGCCGGGATGAGGTCGTAGCGCAGGCTCGAGGAGACGTGCAGGATCTCACCGGGGGCGCAGCCCAGCTCCTCCAGCATGTACTCGAACGCCTGGAAGCGCGGCTTGTACGCACGGGCCTGCTCGGCCGTGTACACGGCGTGGAACGGGGCGCCCAGCTTCTCGACGTTGCCGCCGATCTGGTCGTTCGCGGCGTTGGAGAGGATGACCAGCGGATAGCTCTCGGCGAGGGTGCGCAGCGCGTCCGGCACATCGGGGTGCGGACCCCAGGTGGGCACGGCGGCGACGATGGCCGCGCCGTCCGTGTCGCGGTATTCGATGTTCCACAGGGCGCAGGCTCGCTGAAGCGCGTGCCTGATGACGTCGGGGTAGAGCTGGTAGGCGCCCAGCACCTCGTCGATCCGGTACGCCTCGAAGTCGTCGAGGAAGTCCTCCATCCGGTCGGCCGCGACGCGGTCGGCGAACAGCTCACGGGTGAGGGCGGACATCCCGAAGGCGGTGAGGGTGCCGTAGCAGTCGAAGGTGATGTACTTGGGCCGGAAGTCGATCACAACGAGCTCCTTGGGGTGAGGCGGGGTCACTTCGAGGCGTGGCGGGGTCACTTCGGGCCGAGTCACTTCGGGCCGAGTACTTGGCGTCGAGTCACTTCGTGCCGAGGGAGAGGTTCGCGGTGAGGGTGTAGTACGGGTGGACGGCGAAGCCCTTGAGGCCGGAGGCGACGGCGACGGACTCGGTCTCGTGGACGAGGAAGACATCCACGGCGCGGGACTGGAGCTCCGCGGCGACCTTGGCGTAGTCGGCGTAGCGGGCTTCGGGGTCCTTCGCGGAAGCGGCCTTCTTGATGAGGGCGTCGGTCCTCGGATCGCAGTAGTGGGAGAGGTTGTAGCTGCCCTTGCAGGTGTAGTCCGCGGTCAGATAGCCCAGCGGGTCGGGCATGTCGCCGAGGTGGTTGCGGGAGAGCAGGGCCGCATCGAAGTCGCCGGAGAGCAGGTCGGGTTCCACCGAGGCGTAGTCGCCGGTGCGGATGCTCGCCTTCACGCCGATGGCCTTGAGCTCCTGCTGGATGATGGCGGCGAGGTCGGAGAAGCCCGATCCCTCGTTGTAGGCGATCAGGGACACCTTGATCGACTCGGGTTCCACCCCGGCCGCGGAGAGCAGGGCCTTGGCCTTGGCGGGATCGGCCTGCACGGGGGCTGCTCCGCCGGGTGTCCAGGGTTCTTTGGGACCGAACGGGCCGACGGCCTGTTGCCCCGCTCCCTGGTAGACGGCGTTGGTGATCGCCTTGGTGTCGATCGCCGCCTGGAACGCCTGCCGCACCTTCTCATTGTCGAAGGGTGCTTTTTTGTTGTTGAGAACGAGTTCCGTGGTTCGCGGAAGCTGTTCGGTCAGCACCTCGACGGAGTTGTTCCCCTTGAGGTCCTGGACGCTCGGGACGGAGAGCTTTCTGGCGATCTGGGCTTCCCCGGTCTGTATCTGGGTGGCGCGCTTGGCGCCGTCCGCGATGAACCGCACCTCGGCGGAGGCCAGTTTCACCGGGCCGTTCCAGTACTTCGGGTTGCGCTTGAGCTGGATTGCCTGTTGGGGGATTTCCTTGGTGATACGGAATGGGCCGGTGCACGTTCCTTGCGGATCGGTCGACGATCCGGTGTACGCCTTCGGGGCGAGGATTCCGGTGTTGGGGGCCGCGAGGCGGTAGGGCAGCAGGGCGTCAGGGGCGGGGGTGGTGATCCGTACGGTCGAACCGTCCACCGCCGTGACTCCGGCGATCGTCTCGGGCGAGAAGCCGGGGGCCGGTGTCTTCGCGGCGAGCGCGTGTTTCAGGGCTCCGGTCACCGCTTTGGCGTCGAGCGGGGTGCCGTCCTGGAACGTCACTCCCTGGCGGAGTGTGAAGTCCCAGGTGGTAGGGCCGGTTTGGTTCCAGGAGGTGGCGAGCATCGGCTTGATCGCGCCGCCTGTCTGGTACTTCACCAGGGTCTCCAGGCAGCCGGCCTTGCTGAGGACGAAGGAGTCGTCGGTCTCCAGGGCCCAGTTGGCGGCCGGTGCGAACGGTTCGTCGACGACGATGGACCGATCACCCGTGGCGCCACTGCCGCTGGGGGTCTGGCCGCCCATTCCGCAGGACGTGAGCGTCAGGGTCGTTGCTGTCAGTACAAGTGCCAAGCGCGGTTTGTTCATGGGTCTCACTGATCCGATCGGGAGCTACTGAGACTTCCCAGCCGTTCGGGGAGTCGGCGCGGCCGAGGTTGGCCGGAATCGGGGAGGTGGCGCTTGGTTGACGAAGGTAAGTGGCGATGACGGCGCTGTCGATATGTTGTCGATGATATTTTGTAAACAATCTATTGCCGTCATGTCACCTGTTCGCCAGGGCGGAATGGGCGACCGGCAGCCGATTTCCCGGAACACGGCATGCCAGATAAATCCAGGACCGTGACGCCAATTGGTCTGGACGAATACCTGATGTTGGTCTGGACGAATACCTGGTCGGGCGGCCCCGGCGGCGTCAGCCGGGGCCTGATGTCATGTCATGTGGTGGGCGAGCGCCAGATGAGGATCGTCCATATCCGGCCCGAGAGCCGGGTCGGTGTGCACCAGGGCGGCGGTCAGCCGGGGCACCGCGTGAATCAGCGCATGCTCGACGTCGACCGACACCGCGTGCGACTCCCGTACGCTCAGCCCTCCGTCCACCTCGACCGTGGCCTCGGCGCGCAACTTGTGCCCGATCCAGCGCATCCGGAGCTCCTTCACGTCGCGCACCCCGGCAACCTCGCGCACCGCGGCCTCGCCCTTGTCGACGAGGGCCGGGTCGACGGAGTCCATCAGACGACGGAAGACCTCGCGTGCCGCGTCCTTGAGGACGAGCAGGATCGCGGCCGTGATGAGCAGCCCGACGATCGGGTCGGCGAGCCGCCAGCCGAGCGCGGCCCCACCGGCGCCCAGCAGTACGGCAAGGGAGGTGAACCCGTCGGTACGGGCATGCAGTCCATCGGCGACCAGCGCCGCCGAGCCGATCTTCCGCCCGACCCGGATCCGGTAGCGGGCCACCCATTCGTTGCCGATGAAGCCGACGACCGCCGCGATCGAGACGATGCCCAGATGGGAGATGTCGCGCGGATCCATCAGCCGGTCGATGGCCTCATAGGCGGCCAGGGCCGCCGAGGCGGCAATCGTCAGGACGATGACGATCCCGGCCAGATCCTCGGCCCGCCCGTAGCCATAGGTGAACGTACGGTTCGCCACGCGCCGCCCGAGGACGAAGGCCACACCCAGCGGAAGCGCGGTCATGGCGTCGGCGAAGTTGTGGATGGTGTCGCCCAGCAGCGCCACCGAACCGGAGATGAGGACGACCACGGTCTGGAAGACAGCGGTGGCGCCCAGGATCGCCAGGGACAGCCAGAGGGCGCGCATACCCTCGGCGGACGACTCCATCGCGGAGTCGACCTTGTCCGCCGTCTCGTGCGAATGCGGCTTCACCATGTGGGTGACCTGGTGCTTCCAGCGGGACCAGCGGCCCTTGCCGTGCGCATGGCCGTGGTCGTGGTCGTGGCTGTGGCTGTGGTCCTGGTCGTGGCTGTGTCCGCCGTCGTGGTCATGGTCGTGGTCGTGGTCATGCGCTGATGCGTGGCCCTTGGGGTGGGCATGTGCCGGGGCCGGGGAATGAGGGTGTTCGTGGGCCTTCATACGTGGCTCACCTCTCAGGAATGTCGCCGCGGAAGAGTGGTGTCAGGGCGCCCTCCTTCTATTATGTGCATACGCGTGCACCAATGCACTTGTGGGATCGCACAATGATTTCGCGACTACCCGGCGACAGTGGGTGGACCGTGCGAGTCGGCGGGGACGAGCGAGAGCCGATAGGCGTCCCCATGGGTGACGACGCGGCCGGCGGTGGGCGGTGCGAAGTGGGTACCCAGGACGAGGGTGTCCGTATCGGCAAGCGAGCGGAGCAGCTTGCGGCGCGAGGTCTCGGACTGTTCGGGATCGATGTCGACACAGGCGCCGATGGCGGGGTGGGCGAGCTGTACGGGGTGGTGGATGCAGTCGCCGGTGATCAGCGCCGCCCGGCCGCGGCTGGTCAGCCCAAGGGCGACATGGCCGGGGGTGTGGCCAGGCGTGGGGAGCAGGCGCAGGCCCGGGACGATATCGACACCCTCGGCGGGGACGTCGACCAGGTCGAGCAGCCCTGCCTCCTCAACCGGGATCACGGAGTCGCGGAACATCTGCCGGCGCGCCTCCTCCATGTCGTACGCGGCCCAGAACTCCCTCTCGGTGCGAGAGGCCAGATAGCGGGCGCGGGGGAAGGTGGGAACCCACTCGCCGCCCACCTCCCGTGTGTTCCAGCCGACGTGGTCGGCGTGCAGGTGGGTGAGGATCACCAGGTCGACCGAGTCCGGCGGGAATCCGGCGGCGGCCAGGTGCCGAAGGTAGTCGGTGTTCAGGTTGTGCCAGGCGGGGTTGGCCCGCTCCTTTCCGTTGCCGATGCCGGTGTCCACCAGGATGCGCAGCCCGCCGGCGGCGAACGCGAAGCTGTGGCTGTCGATGCGCAGGACGCCCTGGCCGTCGGCGAAGTGGGGACGCAGCCAGTCCTGCCCGGCAACGACGTCCGGGGTGGCGCCGGGCAGCAGCCACGGCCCGGTGGCGGGCGGCAGGGCGACCTCGTCGATGCGGTGGACGGCGATGTCACCCACGGTCCAGGAGGGGATGGCGGTCGGGCCGGTGGCCGGTGGAGTGCTCATGATCGGTCGCTCCCTTGCCTCGAATCGCTAAACGCAATGAATTTGCTTTAAGTGGACCGTAGGCCCTACGGTGCGACTAACGCAAACTCTTAGCTTTTGGTGTCGGGGGTCTACTCCGTCGCTCCAGCCCCGAGGAGAGAACGCCCATGTCCGCCGCAGAACTCACCACGCCGGAAGCGGCCCGCTGGGCTGCCCGCGCCGGGCTCCCGCTGCCCGCCGATCGCCACGCCGCGGTCGCGGCCGTCGCCGATCACATCCACTCCGTCGTCGCGGTCCTGCGGGAACTGGACTGCGGGGACACCCCGCCCGCCGCCACCTACCACGCGGGAGAGGAGCAGCACGGTGCAGCCGTATGAACTGTCCCTGACCGCGGCCGCCGACGCGATCCGGGCACGGCAGCTGTCCCCCGTCGAGCTGGCGGACTCCGTCCTGGCGCGCATCGCGCAGGTGGAGCCGCGCCTCCAGGCGTACGTCACCGTCACCGCCGAGCGCACCCGCCAGGCCGCGCGTAAAGCCGAACACGACATCGCGGCCGGCCGCCATCGCGGTCCGCTGCACGGCATCCCCATGGGCCTGAAGGACCTGATCGACGTCGCCGGTACGGCGACATCGGCCAGTTCCCGGGTCAGGGCCGACCACCGCGCACGGGCCGACAGCACCGTCGCCGCACGCCTGTCGGCGGCCGGAGCCGTGCTGGTCGGCAAGACGCACACCCATGAGTTCGGCTACGGGCTGACCACCCCGCAGACCCACAACGCCTGGGATCCGGACCGGGTCGCCGGCGGCTCCAGCGGCGGATCCGCCGTCGCCGTCGCCGCGGGCACCGCCACCTTCGCCCTGGGCACCGACACCGGCGGATCCATCAGGGTGCCGGCCGCGCTCAACGGTGTGGTCGGCCTCAAGCCGACCTACGGCCTCGTCCCCCGCCACGGCGTCACGCCCCTGTCCTGGTCACTGGACCACGTCGGCCCGATCACCCGCACCGTCGAGGACGCGGCCCTGGTCCTGACCGCCCTCGCCGGGCACGACCCCCGCGACCCCGCCTCCCTGACCACACCACCCGCCGCGGACTACCGGCCGGCCGCGGGCGCGGACTTGAGGGGGCTGCGGGTCGGTGTGCCGCGCACCTACTACTTCGACCACATCGACCCCGAGGTCGAAGCCGCCGTCCGGCGCGCCATCGACCAGCTTCAGACCCTCGGCGCACGCCTCGTCGAGGTCGAGATCCCCATGACCCGCTATATCCAGGCCACCCAGTGGGGGCTGATGGTCCCCGAGGCCACCGCCTACCACGAGGGCACCCTGCGTACGGTCCCGGAGCTCTACCAGGCCGACGTCCGCATCCTTCTCGAGGCCGGCGCACTGATGCCCGCCGGGGACTATCTGCGCGCCCAGCGCGCCCGCGCGCTCATGCGGCAGGAATGGGCCCGCATGCTGCGGGAGGTCGATGTGATCGCCGCCCCCACCGTCCCGGCGACCGCGGTCAAGGCCGACCAGGAGACGATCACCTGGGCCGACGGCACGGTCGAGGGCGTGTCCGACGCCTACGTACGCCTGTCGTCCCCCGCCAACATCACCGGCGTACCGTCCCTGTCCATCCCCGTCGGCCACGACACGGCGGGCCTGCCGTTCGGCATGCAGCTCCTCGGACGGCCCCTCGGCGAGAGCGCGCTCCTGCGGATCGGCCACGCCTACGAGCAGACCCAGCCGGCCCGCGAGCTCGCGTACGCGGCGTAAACCAGGCCACCAGGCCGTCGAACGGTGGCCCGCTGTTCTCCTTTGTTCTCCTGTGTTCTCCTGGAGCGGATCACTAGACGCAATGATTTTGCTTTAAGGTGACTTCTATGAGCAGGCAGATGGTGCGCCCCGGCGGGCGCAGTGCCCGGGTCCAGGCATCGGTGCACGCCGCCGTACGCGAACTCGCCTCCGAGGTCGGCCGGGACGCCCTGACGGTGCCGATGGTCGCCCAACGTGCGGGCGTCACACCGTCGACGATCTACCGCCGCTGGGGAGACCTGCAGGAGCTGTTGTCGGACGTAGCGGTCGAGCGTCTACGGCCCGAAACCGCACCCGGGGACCATGGCGCCCTGCCATCCGACCTGACGGCCTGGGCCGAACAGTTCCTCGACGAGATGGCCTCCCCCACCGGCCGCGCCTACATCCGCGACGCCCTGCTCGGCGACCCGGACGGCGGCAACGCCGACCAGTGCTCCGCCTATGCCGCCGAACAGATCGACGTCCTCCTCGCCCGCGCGGCCGAACGCGGGGAGCAGACACCCGACGTCGAGACGGTCATCGACCGCGTCGTCGGCCCCTTGATGTACCGCATCCTCTTCCGCCCGGACGGACTCGACGCCGCGTACGCCCGCCGGCTCGTGGCAGAAGTCCTCGGCCCGACGACCGGCCGATGACCGGGAGTTCCCGGCTCCGGCAGAAGACACCACCCGCATCGCCGACATCGACTTCGCGGACTGCGTCCTCACGCTGCCGCACCGGCGGCCGGCCGGGCAACTCCGGGTGGGCCAGGGCCCGGGCTGCCTCATCCGGTCACGATGTCACGAAGGTCGTCACGCTTCGCGCTGGAAGCTGGCCCGTGAAGGAGCCGTTCGACACGCTCATCGCACCCAGAGACGCGACGTTCCTGCTCACGTCCGTCAGCCAGGACGACACGCTGGACGAGGTGTTGTTCACCAGGGTGAACGACTGACTCACCGACGAGGTCCCCTTGTTGATGGCGATGACGACCACCTTGGAGCTACCACCCTTGTACGCCGAGACGTAAAGGTTCGACTGGGGATTCGAGGTCGCGTCGATCCGCGCATATCCCGGACGGACGAACTTCGAGAAATGCGCCATGGCGGCACCGCGCTTGCTGATTCGCCCGTCCTCCCTCATGGGGCCGTAGCTACGCCGGATGTACCACCACACGTACGCCTGGAACTCGGCATCCACCAGGGCATGGTGGATATGTTCCCCCACGTCGAGCGCTTGGGGCCAGAGGTCCGCCGAATCGCTGCTGTTGGGATAGTAGACCTCGGTCATCCAGAGCTCTTTACCCTTGCCCTTGTCCTTGAAGAGCGGATAGGGAAAGTTCTGGTACGGCGTGCCGTAGAGGTGAGCCCCGAGAATATCCAGGTTGGCGAGCGCTGTCGGGTCGTTGAGGATCGGATCCGAGAAGCTCTTCACATACTGGAAGGACTCCGGAGCGATCACCTTGGTCTCGATCGAACCGGCGTTCTCGCGCAGGAAGCGGATCATCTCGGCCGGAGTCCACCACGTCCAGTCATGCGCGTAATCGGGCTCGTTCTGCACCGAGATGGCGTACAGGTTCACGCCGTTGTCCTTCATAAACTTGCAGAAGTCGTTCAGGTGCTGCGCATAAGCGCCGTACATGTCGTACCGGAGCCGCTTCGCGTTGGACTGATCGCCGTGGACGAAGGTCTCGACCATCTGAGCGGGGGGATTCCACGGCGACGCGATGACGGTCGCCCCGTACTCGATCGCACGCTTCGCCGTCGCCACCTCGCGGCTCCAGTCCGCCCGGTTCTCGTGGACGGGGATTCTCAGCACGGAGAACCCGAGCTGCCCCTCGCCGTTGCCGAATGCCGTGTCCCTCTGGGCAGGTGTCAGATCACTGATCCAGACCGTGTGGTTCATGCCACCGAAGCCCCGGATCGTCTGCCGTACCGCCGACGGGTCGACGATCACATTGGCAGCCGCCGCTGCGGATGCTCCCACGGCCGGCGTCGCGGCCACGAGGACCGGTAGGGCACTTATCGTCGCCAGAACAGACCTCCGACTCGGGAATTCCGGTCCCCTGGCTGCGGATTCATTCTGATGCAACATCATTGGATGCCGTTTCTTCTTCCGCGTCGAGATTTCCTTGGATTTGGGAGCGCTCCCATGCGGCGACTATTGGCACGGTAACGGCGTGACAGGCCACCGTCAACCCGCCAGTGAGGGGTTTCCCGGCTGTCCGGCGGGCGACGGGGGTGGCTGAGAAAAACGCTTGGACGCCGCGGGTGCCGCCACGGGACACTGCGATTTCGGGCCTGTCCGCCACACGACAACCCAGGGGTGGGATGAAATCGCCTGAACCTCGCGAGGCCCCGCCGGGCAAGGGCTCAGTGATCCTCGCGCTTCGTTACTACGGCCGGGAGTTGTCCCGGCTCCGGCGGGTGTCGGTGCCCGCGATGCTCCTGCCGGCGCTGGGCAATATCGGCATCAACTACATCGCGCCACTGATCGTCGCGAAGCTCGTTGCCCGAATCGCCGGCGACGACGGTGTCTCGATCGGCTCGACGCTGCCCTACGTTCTCGGCTTCGTCGGCGTCCTGCTGCTGGCGGAGTTGCTGTGGCGCATCGGCATACATTGTCTGAACCGCGTGGACGCGCATGGCATCGAGCATCTGTACGTGGTCGGCATGGACGAGTTGTTCGCCAAGGACGCGGCGTTCTTCCATGACAACTTCGCCGGGTCGCTGACCAAGCGGGTCCTGAGCTTCGCCACCCGCTTCGAGGAGTTCATCGACACGCTGGCGTTCTCGGTCGTGGGCAGTTGCGTACCGCTGGTGTTCGCGTCGGTGGTGCTCTGGAATTACGATCCGCTGCTCGTTGTCGGGCTCTTGGCGATGATCGCGGTGACGGCGCTGTGTGTGGCGCCACTCATCCGCCGCCGCCAGAAGCTCGTTGATCAGCGCGAGGAGGCGATCGCCCGAGTGGCGGGGCACGTCGCCGACAGCCTGATGAACATGGACACGGTCCGGGCGTTCGCCGCCGAGGAGCGGGAGGCCGCCGAGCATCGGTCCCGCGTCGCGGAGTCGCGGCGGCTCTCGCTGAAGTCGTGGGACTACGGCAATCTGCGCATCGACACGCTGGTCGCGCCGATGTCCGTGCTGACCAACACGCTGGGCCTGCTGCTCGCGGTCACGCTCGGCGGGGGCAGCCACGGGGTGGAAGCGGTCGTGGTCGCCTTCACGTACTACTCCAACGCGACGCGGATCATGTTCGAGTTCAACCAGATCTACCGCCGTCTGGAGAGCTCGATGACGGAGGCCGCGCAGTTCACCGAACTGCTGCTGACGTCGCCGACCGTACTCGACCCGGAGTCGCCGGAGCCGCTGCTGTCCCAGTCCGCCGACGTACGCTTCGAGAAGGTGACCTTCGCCCACACGGGCGCGGAGACACTTTTCGACGGCCTCGACCTGGTTGTGCCCAGCGGGACGAAGATCGGTCTCGTCGGCCGGTCCGGCGGGGGCAAGACCACGCTCACCCAACTGCTGCTGCGGATGACGGACGTCGACGCCGGCCGGATCCTGATCGGGGGGCAGGACATCAGCAGGCTGCGCCAGGCCGACCTGCGCAGCCTGATCGCCTACGTGCCTCAGGACCCGGCGATGTTCCACCGCACACTGCGGGACAACATCGCGTTCGCCCGACCGGACGCCACCGACTCCGATATCCGCCGCGCGGCCGAGGCGGCGCATGTCACGGAGTTCGCCGATGCGCTGCCGGACGGCTTCGACACCATGGTCGGCGAGCGGGGCGTCAAGCTGTCCGGCGGACAGCGCCAGCGGGTCGCTCTTGCCAGGGCGATCCTGCGCGACGCGCCGATCCTGCTGCTCGACGAGGCGACCAGCGCCCTGGACTCCGAGAGCGAGGTCCTCGTCCAGGAGGCGCTGTGGCGGCTCATGGAGAAGCGTACGGCGCTTGTGGTGGCCCACCGGCTGAGCACGGTGGCCGCCATGGACCAGGTCGTCGTCCTCGACCGCGGCAGGATCGTCGAACAGGGCACACACCAGGCACTGCTCGCGTCGGAGGGCACCTACGCGAAGCTGTGGCAGCACCAGGTGGGCGGCTTCCTCGACGACAGCCCCGCATCGGCCGACCTGCACTGAGCCTCGCGCCGGAAGGACGCCCCGGGCCTGTGAGGGCCGGAAACTGTCGGCCTGCGAAGACGACTTCCGGGCCGCTGCCGCGCCGTGTCATCCGGCCTGATGCGTACGCCACTCGCCGAGGTCCCGCGAACCGGTCAATAAAGTACGTCGACAGGCGGACCGCGGGGGGTGAGGAGGAACACTGCTGTGGAGGCACGGGCGGCGCACGCCGGGTGGCTGGACGAGTTGCTGCACGAGGTGCGGCGGCAGATGGCCCGGAGGACCGGGGCGGATCCGCGGGCGGTTCTCGACTGGCTGAGCCGGCAGATCGACGCCGATGTCGCGCTGGTCGGGAGTGCGGGCGCGGTGGAGACGGCCACCGCGCGCTTCCCACGGCAGATCCTGCCCTCGCTCGAACCCACCCTCGCACGGCTGGCCGGCGGACAGATGGCCGCTGCCGCCACCGAGGCCGGTGCCCTTCAGGTGCGTTTGGAGGCACTGGGCCCCCGCGCACCACGCCCGGTCCTGGTGGTGGCCGGCACCTCGGCGCCCACCCCCGACGCGGCGTCGCTGGTCTCGCACGCCGGGAGCGTCATCGCGCTCCTGGACCGGGCACAGGACGCCGACACCACCTTCCGCGGCTATCAGCACAAGGCGCGGCAGCTGCGGTTCGCCGTGTTCAGCGCCCTGCTGGCGGGGGATCTCACGCTGGCCCGCCGGATGACCACCGGCGCCGTCCCCGCGCTGCTGGACGCCGAACGGCTGCGCGTCTATCTGCTGCAATGCACCCCCGAGGACCGTGACCAACTGGCGCAGATCCACCAGGACGGGTCGGGCTATCACGGCACGGGGCTGATGGTGCACTGCCCGGCCTTCAAGGAACACCTCATCTGCCTCGTCGCCGAGGATGCCGATGATGCCGACGAGGACAACGGGGCCGACGAAACCGACGTGGCCGACGGGTCCGACGCCGGCCCCGAGACGGCCCACGGTCAGGGCACGGTGCTGCGCCGCCTGGTCCGGGAAAACCCGCACTACGCGCTGGGCATCAGCAGCCCGTACCCGCTGGGCGCCACCGCCGAGGCGTACGGGCAGGCCCTCCACGCCCTTGCCGCGGCGCGCCAAACGCCCGAGCGGGTGGGCGCCTACCTCGGCCGGACACCGCTGGTGCCACTGCTGCCCCACGAAGACGCGGGCATCTGGGCCCGCGCCTTCCTCCGACCGCTGGCGTCCACTCCGAGGGCCACCCTCGACATCACCCGGCTCGCCGTCACCTTCCCCAGATCTGCCGTGGCCCGGCTGCTGGACATCAGCCGCAACACCGTCTCCCACCACCTCAGACGGGTGGAGACGACCCTCGGTCTCGACCTGAGCGACGTCCGCACCCGGGCCGCCCTCGACCTGGCTTTCTGTCTGTCCCCCGGGCCGCAGCCGGATGACAGCTCGGGCAGCTCCGGCGATGCGTACGGGCGGCCGACGCCCACCCTGGACGAACTGCTGCGCACCGAGCCCGCTCACGCATGGGCACGGGAATTCCTCCGCCCGCTCCAGGACACCCGTGGCCGCGATCTGCACACCACCCTGTGCGCCTGGATCGACGCGAACACGGACGCCCAGCGGACCGCTCGCCACCTGGGCCTCAGCCGGAACACCGTCAGGGCCCATCTGCGCGCCGCCGAACACCTGCTCAGCCGCGATCTGCTCACCACCGGTTCCGGAATCCACGACCTGGTGCACGCCCTGCACATCACCGGACCGCCCCCGGCGGGCTGACTGCGCACCGTGCACATCTCGTGGCCACTTGGTGCGCACCGTGCACCGTTGTCCGCCCCGCTGATCCGCTTTAGCGTCACTTCTGCCGCGGCAGCGCGGGAACGAGGCCCTGGCTCCCATCGTGACGGCGGCCTGCATCACCACGTGGGGAGTGATGCAGGCCGTCGCCATACGCTGTCGCGCCTCGTAGGGAGACGGTTCAGGAACACGGGGGTGACGGTCTCGTCACGCCCGTGCTGCCACCCTTCATCGGGGGTGTCGACAGGACACCGAGTTCCTGTCGGCACCGACATGCCGTGGGAGGGTTCCGTCCGATGCCACCGCCAAAGGCTCTCGCGCTGCGGCCAAGGACGGCGAAGACGGCACCTGTCCCCACTCAGGACCGGCCGGACGTACGCAGCCCCGTAGGACCTCACTTCCCGCCGTCCAACGCGGCGGTGACGGCCGCTTTGGCCGGCGGACACGGGGCCGCGCCGGTTCCGCCTTTATCAGCGCTATCAGCCCCGTTGCCGCCCGTCGGGCAGGACATGGTCGGCAATGGCGCGATCGCGGCGGCTCGATCGGCACCAGTGGACACGCCGGAGGCGGCATCGGCCGCCGCGACCGCCGGCGCCGCGCCCGATGTACAGGCACGGCCCGGCCCGAGCGCGGATCCGAAGTTCGCGACGCTGAAGAAGGACGTACAGCGCAAGAAGCGGTCGGTGGCGAGCTCCCATCCGCCCCCGAAGGCGGAAGCCGGGGCCGCGCAGGAGGCCGCCCGGCCGCCCAAGGACGACGAAGAGGCACAGGGCAAGACCGCCAACGCCGAGAAGATGAACGAGGCCCAGCCGAAGGACTTCGACAAGGACGCGTTCATCAAGGCGGTCGAGAAGGCGATCGCCGAGAAGGCACCGAAGAACCTCGACGAGGCGGACAAGTTCGCCGACTCCGGCAAGGCCGACGAGGTGCGGGCCGAGGTGCGCGGCAAGGTCGGCGAGGGCAGGGCGGACTCGGCCGAGCAGATCGCCACGACGACCGCGGCGCCGCCGGACACCTCGGCGGCGGTGCCCAAGAAGGTCGTCCCGATGGCCCCGGACCGGCCCCCCGGGACCCCTGGCACGCCGAATCCGGCGAACGCCGTACCGGACAAACTGCCCCCGTCGGCCACCGACTTGTCCGCCGGCCCCGCAAGGGTCGACCGGCAAATGGCGGATGCGCAGGTCACCGAGGTGCAGTTGAAGAAGTCCAACGAGCCGGCGTTCAAGAACGCCCTGGGCGAGAAGAAGGCCGCCGAGCGGCACTCCGAGGTGGCCCCCGGCCGGATGCGCGGGCACGAGAAGAAGGAGCTGCGCGCCGCCACCGCGCAGGCGCAGCGGCTCGGCGCCGCCGCCATGGGCGCGATGGGCGCCCAGCGGCTGCGGACCGGACAGCAGGTCGGTGCGGGCAAGACGGGTGCCAAGGGCCGGGACGAGGAGAAGCGGGCCCAGGTCACGGCGGTCCTGCAAGGGGTCTTCGACACGATGAAGAAGGACGTCGAGGCGATCCTCGACGGCCTCGACAAGCTCGTCGACGACCAGTTCGGCAGAGAAGAGAAGGCGGCGCGGGACGCGTTCACCGCCGAGCACAAGCGGAAGATGGAGGAGTACAAGGACCGGCGGTACTCGGGCTGGACAGGCAAGGCGCGCTGGGTCAAGGACTTGTTCGCCGGGCTGCCCGCCGAGGCCGACAAGATCTTCGAGGAGGCCCGCGACAACTACGTCCGCCGGATGCGGCAGGTGATCTCCGATGTCGCCGACACCATCGGTACGGAGCTGAACCGGGCGAAACGCCGTATCGCGCAGGGCCGGACCGAGTTGCAGGCCGCGGTACGGGCCCTCCCGGCCGATCTGCGGTCCATCGGGCAGCAGGCGGCGGCCGAGTTCAGTGACAAGTTCGATGAGCTCACGCAGTCCGTGGACGACAAGGGCAGCCAGCTCGTCGACACGCTCGCCACCAAGTACACCGATGCGCTCAAGTCCGTCGACGACGAGATCGCCGCGGAGAAGGAGAAGAACAAGGGTCTCGTGGCCAAGGCCGTGGACGCGGTCAAGTCCGTGATCAACACCATCCTGGAGCTAAAGCGGCTGCTGCTGTCGGTCCTCGCCAAGGCCGCGTCGGCGGTCATGCTGATCCTCAAAGACCCGATCGGCTTCCTGCGCAACCTGGTCTCGGCGGTCGGCACCGGTCTGCGGCAGTTCCTGCAGAACATCGGCCGACATCTGCAACAGGGCATTCTGTCGTGGCTGTTGGGCAAGACGGCCGAGGCGGGTATCGAGCTGCCGTCGAAGTTCGACGTCCAGGGCGTGCTGCGGATGCTCGCCAGTGTGCTCGGGCTGACCTGGCAGAACATCCGCGCCAGGATCGTCCGCAAGGTCCCGAAGATGGAACCGGCGGTCGCGGCGGCCGAGACCGCGGTGCCGCTGGTCGCGGAGGTCCGCAAGCGGGGCGTCACGGGGATGTGGGACGACCTCAAGACGCGCGTGGGCGACCTGAAGAAGGACCTGCTGGACAAGGTCATCGCCTACGTCACGCCGACCATCGTGGTCGCCGGGATCATGTGGGTGATCTCGCTGCTCAACCCCGCGTCGGCGTTCGTCCGGGCGGTGAAGCTGATCATCGACATCGTGCGCTTCATCGTCACCCAGGCACGCCAGATCATCGAGTTCGTGGGCGCCGTGCTCGACGCCGTCATCGCGATTGCCCGGGGCGGCAGCGGCGGCGTACCCGGCCTCATCGAAAGCGCGCTGGCCCGCTCCATCCCGGTGCTGCTGGGCGTCCTCGCCGCGATCCTGGGGGTGGGCGGGATCGCCGCCCGCGTCAAACAGATCGTCCAGGCGATGTCCAAGCCGGTGGACCGGGCGGTGGACTGGGTGATCGACAAGATCGTGGGCCTGGTGAAGAAGCTCTGGTCCAAGATCAAGTCCGCCTTCGACCGGAAGAAGCCCAAGCCGAAGCCCAAGCGCCGCCCGGACCGGAAGCGGCCGGGCAGCTCGCGCCGGCGCAGACGCCCGGACCAGCGGCGCAGGCCCGACCGGCGGAGGCCGAAGCGGAAGCCCGACCCGAAGAAGCGTCCCGACAAACGGTCCGACGCCGACAAGAAGCGCGCCCTCGACGCCGCCGTACGCGACGCGACGCACCTGCTCAACGAGGAAGCGGCCACGGTCAAGTCGGTGCGGCGCGGCCTCGGCCCGATCAAGCGGCGGCACGGCCTCACCCGGATCCAGCTCAAGAAGATCGCCGAGGGCAAGTACCGCATCAGGGTGACCATCAACCCGAGCGAGGACACGCCGGTCGAGACCCTGTCGGAGGACGAGTTCCCGTTCCGGATCGCCAGAGCGCAGGGCCGTATGGACGTCAACAGGTACGGTCCGACGGTCGCGCAGTTGCACGAGGTCAGGCCCGCCGGGCAGAGCGACGACCCCTTCATCGGCTTTGTCGTCAACATGGCGGCCATCCCCTCCGAGATCGAGAGCAACCCCGCGGTGGCCTCCCGGTATCTGAGTACGGCGTGGGACGTTCCCGGGGGTGGGTCCGAGGACATGGCGGCGGCCAGGACCGCCGTCGTCATCGGTGTCAACGCCTTCGAGGGCCTCGACCCCGAGAAGAACAAGAGCGAGCTGAGCGCGGCCATCGGCATGGTCAATCCGCCGAGGAAGCTCGTTGCGGCGATCTTCGGCTTCGTCTGGACGCCCCGGTGGGTCCGCGTCCAGGGCGGGAAGGAGCAGGGCAACGCCTCCCTGGCCGAGGTGCGCGCGAAGTACCGGGGCCTCACCTCGGACGGCAAGCGGGCGCTCGCCGAGAAGAACGAGTCCGGTCTGCGCGACAAGAAGGCGCTTCCCTACGGTGTCTTCCGCCAGCAGGTGCTCGGCTCCTCGTACACGAAGAAGGCGGTGGACATCCTCAGCAAGGCCAACAAGCAGGTCCACATCGTCAGCCAGGACGCCGATACCAGTGTCTCGACCACCAAGGGGATGGGCGTCCTGGCCGCCTACACCAAGGTGCTGGGCGAGATGCGGGAGCACCCGCTGCTCACCATCGGGGGCTACACCTTCGAGAAGTTCGACTGGAAGAAGGACGCCGACCCCCGCACCGTCCAGCTGACGACGCTCTCCAACCAGGTGGACCGGGCGATCCGGGAGGCCATCGACAAGCGGTACACGCAGATGCTCTACCCGACCGAGCCGAACATGCTCATCAAGGCGTGGGACAAGGAAGGCTCCCCGGGCATCTTCCAGGATCCCCGCACCCAGGGCCTTCTCGGGGCCCAGGGTGAGCTGTACCCCATCGGTGGTGCCGAGGGCCGGAAACTCAAGATCAAACTGATGGAGCTGTTCGGCGACGGCTTCTCCATCGTCTACGCGCCCCTGGCCAGCACCACGACAAGCCCGGCCCCGGGCGACGACAAGCGCGCTCTCTCCGTGACCCCGCGGAACGTCGTCGGCGCCGAGCGCGGCGAAGGTCTCGATCCGAAGCTGAGCGCGGAGGAGATCGCCCGCCGCAGCCACCGGGCCTACGCACTGGTACTGCAGTCGCAGTCCATGGCCAGCGCCACACGGCTCGCCCAGGAGTTCATCCTGTCCACCCCGAAGCCGCAGGGCGTCAGCAGGAAGGCGTGGGCGAAGCTCCAGGGCCAACTGCAGGACATCGTCTTCGTCCATGTCGAAGAAGTCGTCAAGCTGATGGCCGACGATCCTCGGCGGACCGTGCACAGCGTGGTGATCAGGGCACGCGCCAAGAAGCTCAGAGAGGACGCCAAGCACCTGGCCCAGACTCTGGAGGAGGCGGGCACGCCGCAGGCCGGGCAGGTGGTCGAGCAGGCCCGGAAGGTGACGCGCCGGATCATCACCGCGCTGACCGCCGACGCGCTCAAGAATGTCTGGGGCGAGCTCGCCCCGCTGCTGAGGAGCATCATGGAGGCCGAGCGGACCGGAGAGGGGCCGGAGTGACCGAGGACGCGCTGCGGCGTCTGCGCGCCGAGTCGTCACGCGACGACTACGCGTCGATGGCTAGCCTGGCCAGGGCCCTCTACACGCAGGGACTCGGGCCCCAGGAGGTGGTACGGGAGTGCTACGGCGTCGGCTTCCCCGAGGAGTTCTTCGTGCTCGCCGACGCGGGCCCCCACTCCCTGGACCTCATGGTGGACTTCCCCTCGCTGCCCTGGCGGCTGGCCGTACCCCCCGATCGCGGTGGTCCGTCGGAGCGGCCCGACCCGATGGCGGACATCACGCGCAAGCTCTTCATCCGCGACCCGGACCTGGTCCCCCTGTTCCTCGGCGTCAACGTCAACCTCGAGCACGGCGGCCGGGTGCACTGCTACAGCCTCGCCGAACTCGGGGCGGGCCGGACGACCGTCTTCGGGATCTGGAAGGACGTCGAGCCGCACAACGAAGTCGAACGCTGCGGCGATTCCCTGCTCGCCGTCCTGCGCGAGCACCACACGCAGTACGTCGACTGGCTGGAGAACGAGTCATGGGACCCCGCGAACGTGCGGACCGACCCGGTCGACGAGGAGACCGTGGCCGAGATCCGCGAACTGGTCCCGATGATCGAGGGGTTCCAGCGCCGGGCCGCCTCGCGCGGGGGCAGCTGAAGGAGTTCACGGCCCCAAAGTGGTGGCCTGCGGCGCGGGCGCCATGAGCGGCACCGCGCCCGGCACCGCCCGCAGCGCGGCATGGGCCACGGCCGCGTTCCCCGACTGGTCCTGACCTGCCAGGAGCGAGGACCCCACCGTGGCCGGAGGGTGCGCTGCGCGGGCCACCGTCGCATTGCTCACGGACGCCGGAGCAGGAGTCGGTGCCGGGCTCGGGGCAGGCGCGTGGCGGGTGGCCGTCGCCGTGTCCTGGGTGCGGGCCGGGGGGACCGGGGCCAGGAGGCGGTGCAGGGAGAGCGGGGGTTCGGTGGGCAGCATCGGTGTCACCCCTGGGATGCGTCGTCGAGCAGATGGGCGTGCGGGCCGAGTTCCGCCGGGCGGAGCAGCCGGGCCTCGCGTTGGAACTGGCGTGCCACACCCCGTACGACATGGCGCATGGCAATCGTAGGGCCGCCCCCGTCCGCCGCCGCCAGGGCCGCCGCGCGGGCCGCCGCGGTGATGGCGGCGCCCGTCATGTCCAGGCGGGCCAGGGCGTCCAGGTCCACATCGGGGGCGAGCGGGGCCTGTTCGGGGAAGGCGAGGCGCCACAGTCTGCGGCGTTCGGCGGCGGCCGGGCGGGGGAAGTGGACGACGAAGTGGAAGCGCCGGGTGAACGCCGGGTCGATGTTGTCCTTGAGGTTGCTGGTGAGGATCACCAGGCCGTCGCTGGCCTCCAGGCGCTGCAGCAGATAGCCGACTTCCAGGTTGGCGTACCGGTCGGTGCCGTGCTTGACCTCGCCGCGCTTGCCGAACAGGGCGTCGGCCTCGTCGAAGAGCAGCACCGCATGGCTCTCCTCGGCCTGCCGGAACGCGGTCTCCATGTTCTTCTCCGTCTCCCCCACCCATTTGGAGACGACCTGGGCGAGGTCCACCTTGAGCAGTTCCAGGCCCAGCATGCCGGCGACGATCTCGGCGGACATGGTCTTGCCGGTGCCGGGCTCCCCGGTGAAGAGCGCCTTGACCCCGCCGTGTCCCGCGCGCCGGGCGAAGCCCCAGCTCTCGGCGATCCGGGGCCAGGCGCGGAAGGCGGAGGCGATCTCCAGGATCTGGCGGAACTGGACATCGGGCAGGACCAGGTCGTCGGCGGTGCGCCGGGGGACGATCGAGTGGACGGCGCTGCCGCTGCGGCCGCGGGTGACGGTGGCGATGGCGGGTTCGACGTGGTCGGCGACCGGCTGCGGGTGTCCGTTCCCGGCCAGGCGTGCTCCGGCGTCGGCGACCGCGGCGACGGCGCGCAGTTCGCCGCCGCTCATCCGGTAACGGACGGCGAGGTCTTCGAGGAGGGTTGTGTCGAGGTCCGGGAGCGCGGCCGACCACATCGCCCGGCGGTCGGTGAAACCGGGGACGGGGACGGTGAGTTCGGCGTAAGCGCGGGTGGCGAGCAGGCCCGCCGGGCGCCAGGGCTTCAGACCGGTCAGGCACACCGGCACCCGCGAGCGCGGCAGCGCGGCGGACACCGCGGCGGCGCGCTGCCGCTGTGGCTCGCCGTGCAGATCGTCGGTGGGGATCCACAGCACCGCACCCAGCGCGGCGGCCGTCCGCAGCTCGGCCTGGGGGTCGGCCTCGGGATCGGCGGTCAGGGTCCGCAGCGGCGCTCCCGCGGCGCGGGCCAGCGCCTGTACGGCGTCGAGCTGGCCGTCGGGCGGGCAGCCCCACAGCCCGGCCAGGTCGATGTCACCGGAGCCCAGCGCCCGGCCCAGCCGGGTGAGCCGGTCCGAGGACAGATACGGGGACAGTACGCGCGGCTCCGGCGGCGCGACCTCGCCGGGATCGTGGCCCAGCAAGCCGACGTCGCCGCCCCAGCCCAGCAGGAAGTCCAGCACCCCGGGGCCGAGGACCAGCTCCTGGGCGAGCCCGACCGCGGCCTCGCCGTGCGCGCGCAGCAGACCGTACCGGCGCAGCGGCCCGGCCGGGCCGAGGGCGCGGCGCAGGGCGAGGCGGGCCGCCGCGCCCTGCGCGCCCACGCTCACCAGCAGTTCCACGCTCGGCAGCCGCCGGTTCAGGTTGTCCACGATGTAGGCGTAGATCCGTTCGTAGCCGCGGTCCAGTTCGACCGCCGCGGCCAGCAGCAGCGCGTCCTGTTCGGCGCGGGTGAGGCCGAAGCGGGTGGCGAGCGCGTCCAGCGGCAGGGTCGTGCCCTCGGCGGACACGCGCCGCCTCAGGTCCCGTTCCGCTTCCGGCTCCGTCGGCCGGGGCACATACGGCTCGGCCATGGTGTCGTTGAAGGCGTGCACCTCGCCGAGCAGCACATCGACCTGTTCGTCGGTCACGCAGTACGGCGTGAGGTCCGGCCGGGTGAGCCGGGCGGCGAGCCCGGCCTGGCGCTCGACGGCGGCCCTGAGGGCTTGGTGCAGGCCCGCCAGCCTCAGTCGTAGATGCTCGACCGCCGGTTCGCCCATGGCGCTCACCCGGCCGAGAAGGTCAGGGTCCGGCCGCCCAGCCAGACCACGTCGGGCACATCGGCGAGCAGACCTCCGCGCAGCAGGTCCGCGTGGCGCCGGCCCATCGGGACACGTACCCGAACGGCCTCGGGCTCGTAGCGCACCGTGGCCTCCAGGTCGGCGAAGCGGGTCAGGGCCAGCAGCGGTTCCGGGGTCTCGCGGTCGCGCCAGAGCGTCCAGGCCATGGTGGCCAGGCCGAGCGCCGCGGCCAGGGTGACCGTGCGCTCCAGGCCACCGTCGGGCGCCAGTGGTACCGCCCGGCGCTCGGTGACCAGGGCGGTGACCAGGTCCGCGAACCGCTGGGCGTGGGCGGGGAGTTCCGCGGCGAGGCGCAGGTCCGGGACCGTGCCCGCGGCGGTCCACAGCGGTGTGCGCCAGGGCAGCCGCGCCACCGGATCGCCGCGCAGCGGCCGTACGCCGGTCAGGAACGGCACACCGGCCGCGGCCAGATCGCACAGGGTGCCGGGGGGCAGGGGGCCGTCGCAGAGCAGTACGGGCGGGTGCCCGCACATCTGCCAGTACGGCAGCAGCCCGGCGGCTTGCGCGGCCCAGGCGATCGGGAACATGCCGTGGGCGTCGAAGAGGAGCAGCCCCTGGTCCGTCCCCGTGATCAGGAGCGGGTCGGCGGGGTCGTGGCCGCGGCACACCGACAGCGCCAGGACGCCGTCGAGGACCGGGAGCGCGGGGCACACCTGGCGGGCGAAGGCGGCCAGCCGCTCCTCGGCGACGGGTGGCTGGAGGCCGGCGAAGGCGGCCGCGGCTTCGCTGTCCCGGTCGGCGCGGCGCCAGCCGCGTGCGGTCACGCCCAGCACCTTGTAGCCCAGGGCCGCCGCGAACAGCGTTGCCTGATCGGCCAGTTCGACACCGGCCAGAGCGGGGCCGATGGCGTCGAGGTACCCGATGCGCGCCAGTGGCCCGGCGAGCAGGAAGGGCAGCACGGACCACACCCGTACCTCGCCGGTGGTGCGCACCGCGTTGGTCGTACGGACCTCGTCGGTGGTACGCGTCTCCCCCGGCGGCTCATCCGGCGGCTCATCCGCGGCGTGGTCGTACGGGCCGCCAGGGCCCAGGGACCGCGCCAGCCGTACCGCCTCCTCGCGGTCGGCCGACGCCAGGAAGTCGGCGAGCAGCCGGGGCAGGTCCGCCGCTTCGGCGTCCGCGACCGCGGCGCGCAGCCACTGGGGCAGCGCCTCGCCGGGCCGGGACGGGGCGGCGGCCAGGCCGTGCGGGCCGGCGGGAGGAGGGGCCGCGGCGAGGGCGCGCCCGACGAGTTCGGCGAGCAGCCGTGCGGCCGTCGCGACATCGACGCCGAGCAGGGCGAGCAGATACGCCCGCACCGATTCGTCCGGCAGCAGTGCCAGCAGCGCGTCCAGTTCCCCGCGCTCGGCGAGTTCGGCGAAGAGCGCGGCGGCACTCGGAACGGTCCACGGGTCCGGCGCCGCCGCGAAGGACTCCTCCAACGACAGGGCATCAGCGCCGCCATCGGGCGCGTCGACCGGCAGCTCCACCATGGGCACCGGAGCGAAGTGCACCTCGACGGGCGGCCCGCCGCCCACGGGCCGGCCGGACCCTCCGGGCCGGCCCGGCCGGACGGTGACGGTCAGCGGCTCGGTGATCTCCACATCCGGTCCGTCTCCCGCCAGCCGCTCGGCGAAGTGGTCGGCCAGCAACTCGGGCAGGGCATCCACCACCTGGCGGACCAGGCCCCGTGGATCGGGCCCCCAGCTCCACCCACCGCGCCGGACCACCGTCACGGTGCACCGGTGCACCGTGATGTCACCGGTCTCGCCGACGGACGGGCCGACGGGCGGCGCGGTGGGCGCGCTCATGTCACCGCCGCCTTCTCCAGGTGGCCCACCCAGCCGGCAGCGAGCACCAGCACCCCGTGCACACTGCCCTTGACGAGGGTCACCGGCAGTTTCACCTGTGCCTGCTGGGCGGGGATCTCCCCGGCGAGCACATGGGTGTCCTGCTCGTCGGAGACCAGGGCGAGGACGGGGGTGGGGCGGGCCACGGCGACCTTCACGGTGACGGTGAGCCCGTCCTGGGTCAGCGCGATGCCGTCGGTCCACGACGCGAGGCGCACCAGCGCCGGTTTGGGTTTGCCGTCGGACGTCACCTCGACCCCGAAGTCCAACGGTGCGGTGAGGGCGGCGGGTTCATCGTCCACGGACGCCACGGCGAGGTCCCTGGCGCTCAGCGGAAGGGTCGCGATACGGCCTTCACCCACGGAGACGCGCAGCGGCAGCGCGCGTCCCACCAGGGCGGCCACATCGGGCGGGGCACCGGCGCCGGTCAGGGCCAGCGCACCCACGACATGACCGGTGTCGACCGCGTACACCACGGAAAGAGCCATCGTCAGCCACCGCCGTTCGTTGCCGCGACCGTCGCCAGGACGAGGAAGTCGACCGCCCCGGGCTGTTCGACGACCTTGGCCGGGGTCGCCAGGGGGTCGTACAGCCGCATCCGGCAGCGGACCCGCCGGTCGCCGTCCACGGTGGCCTCCACCGGGCTGTACAAGGTCGTGTCCGCCAGGGGCGGAGTGCGCGGGGTCAGCTGGACATGGATCACCACGCGGCCGTCGGCGACCTGTTCCGGGGTGACGCCGGACGGCAGCGGCAGCAGCATCCCGTCGGTGGCCGTCCCGGAGGCCACCAGCGTGCTGCCGGCCGGCATCCGGCCGCTGAAGCTGCCCGCGATCGCCAGGTTGCCGTTGGCGGCCAAGGTCATCAGCGGAGCGACCGCGCCACCGCCCTGGTAGAGGCCGAAGACCAGGCTCGGCTGGTCACCACCGGACAGTACGAGCGCGGGCTTGCCCTCCTGCGCCGCCGGGGCCGTCCGCAGGGTCAACGCGCCCGACCGGGCCACGACGGTGTCCGCGCGCACGCCCGCGAAGCGCACCGCGACCCCACGCACCGTGGTCTCGACGCCGCTGAAGTGGCCGTCGGTCCAGCGGACGTAACCCAGCAGGATCAGCCAGCGGGCGGGCGGATCTGCCGGCGGATCGCCGATCGCGGGCGGCTGCTGCTCCTCGACCAGCCGCTCGTCGCCCAGGCGCCCGAAGAGGATCTGGTACGACTCCTCCACGCGGGTCTTCGTGGCGCTCCCGGAGCAGGAAACCGGCCCGGGGCGCTGGGCCGGTTCCCGGTCGGCGGCGGTGAGGAAGACCGGGTAGGGCTCGTCGGTCGGCTGGTCCGCGCCGTTGACCTCCTCGAAGTCGCTCTCGCGCAGCACGGCAGGGTCGGTGACGACCACCTCGCGGCCGGTCCCGTCGAGGGCGACCCCCGCCGCGACGCTCACCTCGACATGGCGGACACCGGTCAGCGGGTCGGTGCGGTTCTCGGTGGCCAGGCCCAGCCCTTCCACGATGCCCCATTCGTGCAGATGGCGCGCGTGCCGGGCGGACTGGCCGCGGGCGTGCTCCACCGCGGCCGTCAGGTCCGCGGCGGCCAGCACCTGGCCCTCGTGGAAGGCGGGGCGCAGGGGGCCCGTCATGGCGTCTCACCGGACTTCCGGGTACGGGGCGCACGGGCGCGCTTGGCCGGGGGCGCCGAGGGCTTGGCGGGCTCGTCCGTCTGGTCCGACGCCTGGGCGGCCTCAGCTGGTGCCTCGTCCGGTGCGCCTTCGAGCTCCGCGAGGCGGGGCCCGAGCCGTTCCGGCAGCTGCTCCGCCAGATGGGTCACCTGCGTCTGCGCGCTGCTCATCTGGGCGCGCAGCCCCTCCAGGGCGGCGGTGAGGTCGGAGACTTGCGTCCTGAGCCTGGCCAGTTCCTGCATGCTGTCGGTGACTTCGCTGGGGGTCGTATAGACCTGTTCGTGCAGCGCCTTGGGCGGCGTCTCGCCGGGTGCGGGGGTCAGCAGCAGGGACAGCATCTCCTCCAGGTCCCCGGTGCGCGGCCAGTCGCCGAGCAGCCCCTCGGCGTACGGGCGCGCCACCGGGCCCTCCGTCGGGAGCGTCGGCCTCTGGTACGCGGGGAGGGGGCGGCAGCACACGCGCTCGGCGAGCTCCCGCAGCCGGTAGAGCTTGGGCAGCCACTCGCCGTACGCCGATCCGCCCGGCAGCACCTGTTCCCGGGTGGCGGAGCAGACCCGTACGACATCGCAGCCGTCCAGCTCCAGATGCGCGAGCAGGACGTCGGTGTCGGCGCTGTCCCCGCAGGGCGGGTTCAGGGTGGCGCATGCGGCGTCGGTCAGCAACCGGCGCACCGCGGTGCCCAGCGCCGCGGCCGCCTCCGCGAGCTGCTGCACCTCGGCGACGGTCGCCTTCTCGGTGCTGTCCGGCGGCGGGGGCGGCAGCGGCGGCGGTACGTCGACGGCGGCGACTTCCGTGCGCAGCGCGCAGTCGGCGAGGTCGGCGGCCTGGTCGAGCCGGCCGAGCAGCCACTCCCGGATCAGGCCGATATCGGCGCGGAACTCCACCCGCAGCGCGTGGCCGAGCGGTGTGCCCTGGGCCAGCATGCGCACTTCCAGCGCGGCGTCCGGGTCGCCGCCCTCCGGTACGACGCGGGCCGCGGTCTCGGTGACGGCGGCGCGGGCGATGGTGCGGCGCAGCGGGTCCGGCCACACCGCTTCCAGGTCGGCGCCCCTGAGCCGTTCGCACGCGGTGCCCAGGACGCCGCGGGCCTCCCGCACCGTGGCGAGGTCCGGGTAGTCCCGTCCCAGCTGCTCCCGCCCGGCCTGGTCGTAGGTGTCGAACCGGGCGACGGCGGCGGCCAGTGCGCGTACGTGCTCGGTCATCTCACGGGCCGTCGGCGGGGGCGGCGGCCCCTCCCCGCCCGCGTTCGCGCGCAGCCACGCGAAGGCGGCGGCGTACCGCCGCGCGTCGGCGGCGTCGAAGCGGAAGGTCCGGCCCGTGCCGAGCGACGCGACGAGGAGGGCGTCGACGTACATGCCGAGCCGCCGGTCGCGGATGCGGGCCCGGTCGGCCCGCGCGAGGTCGCCGAGGCTCGCCAGGAGCCGGGTGCCGGGGTTGTGGCGGTGGTCCTCGACATCGTCGGGTCCGACGACGAAGCGGAACCCCTCCTGGATCCTGGAGGGCACGCATCCCGGCGAGGGGCAGGGCTCCTCCGTGGCGTACGGGGCCACCGGCTCGACGGGAGACTCCTGGTAGCGCACATACAGCCCGTAACGCCGCCCGCCGTCGTCGGCGTCGTTGTCGCAGTTTTCCCCGCAGTCCACGCCCAGGGCGCTGATGCGCCGCTCCCGCACCAGTGCCCGTACGTCGACCCGTTCGGTGCAGGGCACCACGATGTCGTTTCCGGCGCAGTCCAGCGCGTGTCCGGGGTGGACCGCCACCGTTCCGCCGCCGCACGGGTCGCAGCTGACGGCGAGGCCGCAGATGACTCCCGGCCCGTACAGGGACCGGTTGTGCAGTCTGCTCTTCGCCGTCGTGTACTCGACCAGCAGGCTGAGGTCGTCCTCGGTCAGCAGTTGTCCTGCGAAGAAGCGAGGACGTACGAAGGCGGAGGTCGAGGTGGCGTCGCCACCGCAGCCGCATCCGCAGTCTGTTCGCATGATCAGCGCTCCTTCACAAAGAACCAGCTCTCGAACACGTCCCCGCCCGCCCCGGTGCCGGACGTCCAGGGACCGATGCCCGAGGGCGGGAGATGGCAGCCGCCGTGCGCCGCCGCCGGGGTGGCCTCGGCGTCGATGGTCGGTACGCGTCCGCCGACATGGGTGCCGTCGACCGGGCGGCAGCAGCGGTCGAGGATGAACGCGGCACGGACGGTGATCAGTAAGCGGTCGCCGTCCTGCAGCGTCTCGCGCGTGGTCTGGCGATAGCGGAAGCCCTGGGTGAACTTGTCGCATCCACCATCTGTTTCGGCGTCCGGTTCGGCGAACGTGCCGCCCATGTACCAGGTGGAGGCGTTGCGGCCGCTGCCGCCCTCGATCACCTGGAGCTCCACCACACCGGGCCGCAGCGTGTCGGACCGTACGTCGGCGGAGAACCGTACGACGAGTCCGCCGTCCTCGTCCTGGGTGCCGAGGAGGGCCTTGGCCTCGTCGATGGTGTAGGTGTGTCCGTGGATCCAGTTGATACCGGTGATCACCGTGGGCAGATGGCGGCCGAACGGACGGCGTACGTTCATATGGATCTGGTCGCGGCGCACCGGCTCGTACCAGTCCACGCAGTCGATCCGGGCCAGCCACAGCACCTTGTGCTCGCACGGCGAGCAGCAGGTGTCACAGCGCTCGTCCACCGGTGGCTCGCAGCCGGTGACCCGTACCTTGTGGCACTCCTCCGTCCAGCCGAACTCGCAGTCGGAGGTGTCCGCGCAGGCGTCGTTGTAGACGGCGCGGGTGGGCTCGACGGGCCGCTCGGCGTACTCGATGCCGACCCAGACGGTGTCGGTGTCCCGTTCGTCGGGGGGCAGCGCCTTCCACAGGTCGATCACGCAGCCGCCGCGCACCACGACCTCGTTGCCGTCGCAGTCCACGGCGAGGCCGGGAGTGAGCTGCACCTTGGCCCTGCGCCGGGTGCGCTCCGGCTCGGCATCGCCCTCTGCCACGCTCTCCTCGGGCGGCGCGGTGATGTCCGGCGGGCAGTCGTCCTCGTCCCGCGGCGCCGGTTCCACATGCAGACCGCACACCACGCCGTAGCCGAGCAGACAGCGCATGCGCAGTCTCAACTTCTCGCGGTGGTACTCCTGTTCGCGCTGGAAGTCCCGGGCGCCCAGCATCTGGCCGTGGAAGTACCGCAGCCGGCGCAGCGGTGGCGCGTCGAACTCTTCGGTCCTCGATGTCTCTGTCTCCGTCATCGCCCGTCCTCTCACGACACTCGCGTATGCACACCGACGGCGGAGACGACTCCGACGCCCACCCCTCGCCGCAACCCCCTCGGCCCCGGCCTGAGCACCCCGTCGCGGTTCAGCCGCAGGGGCTGCGCGCCGCCCAGTACGGGCGCGGGCAGCGGGACGAACGCGGTGTCCACGCCGACCGTGGACCGCGAACCGACCACGAACCCCGCGCCCCCGGTCCGCACCGACCCCACCGTGTGCGCGGGCGCCTGCCGCTCCACCAGCCGCAGCAGCGCCGTCCGGTCCGCCGATCCGGCGGGCAGAAGCACCCGGAACCGGTGTGCGTGCGCGGTGTACGGATCGCTGTCCGGCGCGCCGAACGCGCGCAGCGGAGCCGCGCCCAGCGCCGAGCCGCCGACCCGGAACCGGCTCGCCGACCGGCCGAACAGCCGCACCGCGCCCAGCCCTTCTCCTGCTCCAGAGCCGCCGACAGCTTTGCGTAAGTGCGCCCAGCGGCGGTCGGCCGCCAGTTCGTCGATGACCGGGGCCACCCCGAACACGATCCGTACCGCCTCCCGCAGCGCCCACGGCGTGCCCCGGCGCCGGTACAGTTCCGGGGCCGCGGCCAGCAGCGCGCGCCGGGTGGGGGCGTCCCAGCCCGCCTCGTACGACAGGCCCAGCAGCCCGGCCAGCCACGGCAGCACCCGGTCCGGGACGCCCGCCGGGTCCAGGAGCGCCGGATACCGCTCGATCACCCGGTCGAGCTGCGCGAGCGTCGCGTCGAACAGCGACAGGAAGCGCTCCGTGAAGTCGTCGGCCGCGGGGTCCTGGCGGAAGGCGGGCGGCAGCAGATCGGCGCTGGTGGCCCGGGGGAAGTCCAGCCGGATCCGGCGGACGGCCGGGGTCGTACCGCCGTCGCCCGACAGCCGCAGCCGCAGCCGCAGAAAGCGGCCGGGCGGCTGGTCGACGAGGAAGTCCGTAGCGCCCGGAGCCGACATCTGCCAGTCGCTCTCCTCGTACCGGCCGTCCTCGCTCACCACGATCTCGACGGCGACCGCCGTCCCGGCGGGCACATCGGCGTCCACGCGTACGCGATGCCAGCGGCACCGCGAAATACCGCTGTCGATCAGGGTGGTGACATACGACCCGCTCGTCACATACGCGTCGGTGGCCGGTGGCGCGGCATCCCGGGGCCGGCCCTGCCAGGTGAAGCAGGTGGTCCGGGGGCCGTCGGGGCCCTTTTCGCTCAGGCAGAACCCGTCCTCGCCGGCCGAGGTGAGCGTGGACGGTGGCAGGGCCGCGGCCAGTTCGTCCACGGTGACGGGTTGGAACGGGCGGCGGTGACCGCCCCGGTGGATCCTGAGCCGTCCGGCGTCGTCGGTGAGCAGCCACACGGTCCGCTCCGGTCCGGTGCGCAGGCCGATGACCTCGCCCCGCGCGCCGGTACGGAGCACACCGCGGAAGCCGCCCGTCGAGTCGTACCGCCGCAGGTTCGTACTGCCCTGACAGGCCACCAGAACCTCGTCGTCAGGGGCCAGGGCGGCCCCCCGCGGCCGCTCGGCCCGGATCACACCGGCCAGTTGCTCGCCCTCGCGGCGCCACACCAGGACCCGGCCGGACTCCACCACGGCCAGCCGGTGGCCGCGGGCGGCGACGGAGACCGGCTCGCGCAGCGGGGCGGGGTCGCAGCCGGGCGGCCAGACGGGCGCGAAGGCGCCGCTGCAGACATCGCGGCGCAGCAGCCGCCGCTCGCCGGGGATGAGCAGGTACCAGGCGCACAGCCCGCACCCCGGCGCGAGGCGCGGGTCGGGAAACCACGGCAACAGTCTTCCCCTGGTGGGGCCTTCCGGCGCGTCGCCACGGTAGGCGAGCCGGAGGCCGGCCGGGTCGTCGAAGCCGACGATGCCGACGGTGCCGTCAGCACCCGGCTCGGTCGACTCGTCCCACCCGACGTACACGTCGAGGAGACGGAAGGTCGCGGGGTGCGGTGCGCATGTCATGACGGGTCACCTACCGGGATCAGCAGCGGGCGCTCCGGCCAGACGAGGGTGTGGGGCGGGAGGGCGTGGTCGGTGCAGGGCGGCCGGCGCACTCCGTCGACGGTCAGCGAGAGCCGGGTGACGGCCAGCACCCCGTCGACCGCCAGGAGCCGCCGGACCAGGGCCGTGTGGCGCAGCGCGCCGCCGAACGGCCAGCCCGCGCCGTCCTCCCCGCCGCGCAGCGGATCCAGATAGCCGCGCACCGCGTCGCCCGCCCGGGCCAGGACCGCGGCCCGGTCGAGGTCCGGGTCGAGCGTGACCCAGGACTCCACCGCGACGCGGTGGTACGGGGCGGGGGCGGCGACCACCGTGACCCCGGCGGGGGCGGCTTCGCGCGACAGGAAGTCGGCGACGGCCCGCAGGGTCGCGGCGGTGGGGACCGGCGGTTCGCCGGGGTCGTCGCCGGAGGGTACGGGCGGTACGACGAGAACTCCCACGACGCCGGGGATCGGCGCCCCGGCGAAGTCCGGGTGCAGGCCCGGCACGCCCCGGGCGCGGGCCACCGACGCGCCGGGCGCCCGGGTGGCGAGCAGCCCGTAGTCGGCCGGGGCCACGGCCCGGCCGCGGGCCCGCAGTTCGCCGACGCCGCGGCGCATGGCTTCGGCGTCGGGCTCGGCGTCCGTTCCGCCGGAGGCCGGGAAGGGGTTGCCGACGCCGGTGACGAACGGCAGCGCGGTCACCACCGCGCCCACCGCACCCGCCCGTACGGCGCCGGCGCTGCCACCGCCCACGCGGTAGCGCACGGCGCGGACGTTGCGGAAACCCGGGGGGACGGCCGCGCCGTTGACACCGTCCCCGAAGGTCACTTCGCCGCTGTCGTAGTCCACCGTGAACACCCGGTCGTCGGCGCCGTACCCGGCCAGGCTCTCCACCTCACGCCACCGGGACGAGGTGCCGGCAGAGGTTCCGGCCGTGGTGCCTGCCGAGGTGCCGAACACGTCGCCGCCCGTGTCGTCGTCGACCTCGATGACCACCGATCCGGCGAGGATGGGCACCTGGCTGAGTTTCATACGGCGCCGCCCGCTCGCCGCGGGGTCCTGGACGGGCTGCAGCGGCTCGTCCCGGATGGTGCGGGCGGCGGTGGCGGCGACCACGTTCAGCCGCAGTCCGGACAGCACCGGCCCCGGTCCGGCGAACGCGCCGTGCGCGATCCGCACGCGCAGCCAGCGCAGCCGGGGCCGGGTGCCGGACGGGGTGCCCGGCTCCCAGGAGCGCGGCACCCTCAGCTCGACGGTCCCGCTGGCGCTGAGCCCGGCCGTGGAGTCCCGGATCAGCTCGGCGGGGACCAGCCGGGTGCCGTCCAGCACGTCCCAGCGCAGCAGCGGCGCGGGCGGCCTCGGGAGGGGCAGTGCCCCGCCCGAGGCCGTGGGCGCGGGGGGAGCGGCCACGACCACGATCCCCAGCGACAGCCTCGGGTAGGGGCCGGCCGGCCCGGCGAGCCCGATCCACAGCCCGTTGCCGGGCTCCGGGTCCCGGCCGAAGGGCGCGAAGGGACGGCTGGGCCCGGACGGGCCCAACGGCAGCGGCTCCAGCGTTCCGGCCTCCTGTACGGCGAGGTCGCCGAGGGTGGCCGGGGTGGCGTACAGGTCCTGGTCCGTCTCGTAGACGACCTGCCCCGCCGGGGTCGACGCCGCGCTCTGGAACCCGGCCGGGACGAGTACGGAGGAGCCGTCCGGCGGGTTCACGGTGAACTCCAGGAGCGCTGCCGCCGCCCCGGCCGGGCGCCGTCGCACGCCCGCGATCGCCAGGTGTTCGGCCAGCGCCTTCTCCGGCAGCCGGTTGACGCGGCCGAGCACCGGTTCGGCCTGGGTGCCGAAGAGACGGACGAGCGCGACGCCGGCGTCCTGACGGTCGGGGTCGGTCCAGTCCGGGGTGTAGCCCGCGATCCGGCCGCGTACGTCGGCGCGGACCGCCTCACGGGTGGCGTCGACCAGTTCGGGTCGGCCTCCGGTCGGTCCGGGGCCGGGCACGATCCGCCCGTCGGCCCTCTCCTGTTCCCGAGCGTCCCGCTCCCACCACACGTCGCCGGTCATGTCAGCCCCTCCCCCGGTTCGACGGCGGGCACGATCCGGGTGCGGACCGTCCGCAGGACGGGCAGTGCTCCAGCATCGAGCGGCACCTCGTCGCACGCCTCGTCCGGGGCGGCCCCGTCGAGGCCGATCGCCACCGCGGCGATCTCCCCGAGGTCCCCCAGCGCCCGCTGCGCGGCCCGCAGCAGGGCCGAGGGCCGCAGCGGCTGTCCGAACGGCCAGCCGTCCTGGTCCTCACCGCCCACGAGCGGGTCGAGGAAGCGCCGCAGCGCCGCGGTGACCACGGTGGACACACGGCTGCGGTCGGCCGGGTCGCCCGACAGGTCGACGCGCAGCGCCACTTCGCGATAGCGGGGCGGGCGGACGAAGACCTCTGAGGTGAGCAGCCGCGCATGTGCCAGGCGGGCGGCGACCGCGCACACCATGCCCGGGTCGGGGAGCGGCGCGGCGACGAAGTCCTCGCGGTCGAGGTCGTCCCGGGGCGCCGCCGGGACGATATGGACGCTCACCGCGCCGGGCACCGTGGCACAGGGGAAGCCGGGGTGTTCGCCGAGGGCCGGGTACGCGCGGGCGACGGCGACGCCCGGGGTCGTACGGGCCAGGGTGACGTAGTCGGCGGCGGTGACCGCCCGGGTCACCTCCCCCAGGGACGCGGCCGCGCGCCGGCGCGCCTCGGTGATCGTCTCCGGGTCCGCGCCGCCTTCGGCCCGTACGAGGTTGGCGGCCGAGACCGCGCCCGGCGGGGCCGGAAGGTACGGGGCCACCGTCCAGTTGCCGGTCATACCGCCATTGCCGCCCCGGCCGCCGCCGGTTACGTACGCGATCCGCGCGTCCGGGTCGGGGTGGGGGATGCGCCCGGTGAGTCCGTCGCCGAAGACCACCGCGCCCTCGGTCCGGTCGAGCACGAAGATCCGGTCGGCCGGTGCGCCGAAGGTGAAGTCCGGGACCTGCTGCCACTGCTGACCGGCCAGCTGCACGGTCGCCTCCAGCAGTCGGTCGGCGGCGTCCGGGAGGAACAGATGCTGGCCGGGCAGCTTGAGCCATGCGTCGATCTGCTCGTGGAGGTCGGTGCCGCGTGCGGTGCGGCGCCTGAGGTGGTGTGCGGCCGAGACGTTGACGGCGAGTTGGAGGAGGCGGGGCGGTGCCGCGTAGGTGGCGGCCGGGGTGGACACCAGGATCCCGGTGTCCCGTGTGGTCCAGCCGGCCGGGGGGTGCAGCCGGACGACACCGGACCGTCTGAGCCCGGCCGTGCCGTCCTCTACTTTCTCGAATTCCCCGAACTCGCCGGAGACATCCGTGCCCGGCCGGAACCAGGACCAGGTCAGCTCCGCGGGAGGCGGCACATCGGCGACCGCCCCGGGCAGCCACGACGGGGCGGACGCGGCGGACGCGTCCAGTTCGACGAGCAGACTGATCGGGCCGGGCGCGGGGTGCGCTCCGGTGAGCGGCAGGGTGAACCGGACCTGTGCCGGGGCGCCGTCGGCCGCCAGCACCGGGACACCGCGGCGGGCCCGCAGGTCCGCCGTACGGTCGCGGTCGGTCCACACGGTGACCTCGCCGTCCTCGGCCAGCGGGAGGACGGCCACGTCGTCCTCGAGGGTGAAGACGATCTGCCCGGTGGGGTCCCGGGTCAGCTCCGTCCCCGCGGGGACGACCGGGACGGCGGTGTCGTCCCGCTGGCCGGGCTGCTGGGCGTCGATGCGCAGTACGGTGGCGGCGGGACGGGCGGGGCGCGGCGGTTCGAGGCCGAGCAGCCGCAGTACGGCGACGACGAGCGCGTCCGGCACCTGGTCGAGCCAGTACAGCCGCTGCTCGAGGAGGTGGGCGAGGAGTTCGAGGAGGGTGATGCCGGGGTCGACGGGCGCGTGCAGGGTCCAGGTGCCGTCCGATTCGGCGGGGATCCGCCGGCGGACGGCGGCCATCATGTCGGCCCAGGTGAGGTCGTCCAGCTTCGGCGCGGGCAGTGTCATGATGTGCCCCCGGTGAGGCCCGTAAGGCCCGTGATGCCGGTGTAGAACGGGAACACCAGGTTGGCCTTGGTGTTGCTGCGCCGGATGCGGTAAACGACCGAGACGGTGATCCGCGACTCGTCGACCGGGTCGGCCTCCGCGCGCACCTCCTCCAGTTCCACCCGCGGCTCGTGGTCACGGACCGCGGTGGCGATCGACTGCTCCAGGTCGCGCAAGTTCTGCACACTGCCGGGCGCGAACACCAGCTCGTGGGCGCGGGTGCCCAGGTCGGGCCGCATGACCCGCTCGCCGACGCCGGTGAGCAGCAGCGCCCGCAGACAGTGCTCGATGCTCTCCTCGCCGACGGCGTACCCGAGCCGCCCGGACGCGTCGGGCAGGATCGGGAACCGCCAGCCGGTCCCCAGGAACTCCTCGCTCATGCCGTCCTCGCCTTCTTGGCCAGCACAGCCGGGGTCAGCGGCGGGGTCGGCGGGCCGGTCGGCCCGGCGGCGGAGGGGTGGGTGTGCGTATTGAACGCCTGGAGCAGCGCGTTGCCGAGTACGAGCGGTTCGGTGGCGCCGCCGCCGAGGTCGATGGAGGGGGAATCGAGGGTCACCTTGGGCGCCTTGAGGGTGATGTCGCCCTGCGCGGTCACGGTGACACTGCCGCCCTCGGCCGCGGAGATCCGGATCGCCTTGCCCTGGTCGTCCAGTTCCACCACATGTCCGGCGGCGGAGGTGATCTTCACGACGGCCTTGGACTGGGTGTCGTCCAGCAGCACTTCATGGCCGTGCCGGGTCCGGATGAGTTTCTGGTCGCGCCCTTCGGTGCGGGCGGTCGGCGGTTTGTCCTCACCGTTGTAGAGGCCGCCCAGGACGATCGGGTACCGCATGTCCCCATGGACGAACGCGACCAGCACCTCGTCGCCCTTCTCGGGCACGAACACCGAGCCGTAGCCACCTCCGGCGTACAGCTGACTGACCCGGACCCAGTCCGTGACCGTGGTGTCGTCGAACCACGGGAACTTCAGCTTGACCTGGCCCTCGTCATCGCCCTCGTTCTCCACGACAAGCGCCTCGACGACGCCGTAGTAGCGCTTGTCGGTGGAGCGGGCGCGTGGTGTGCCCTTCATCGTCACCGGCCCCCCTGGTGGATCCGCCGTGCGGTGAACTGAGTGAAGAAACCACTGGTGTTGAGGGTGTGCTCGACCCGTTTGACGAAGTACGTGCCCGAGAAGCGTCGGCCGAGGCCGTAGATCTCCAGGTTGTCGCCGGGCCGCAGTTCGGGCAGGCCCGCCACCTTGCCCGTAGCGGTGATGAACTCGTAGGCGCGCTCGCGCAACAGGCTGATCGCCAGTTCACGGGCCTCCTGGTCGCTGCCGACCGGCGCGTCGACCACGACCTCCTGGCGGCCCTGCAGAGTGGACTCGGCAACCTGCGGCCCGCTCTGCCCGTCGGCCGTGTTCTGTCCGGCCGGCAGGTTCTCGGCGGTCGCGGTGAACGCGATGGCCTGTTTGGTACGAGGGTCCCAGCCGCGTACGGTGACCTTGCTGACCTGCTGGGACACCGTCAGCGTCGGGGTGAACTCCATCAGGTTGGGGACCAGCCCCTCGGGCTGGTCGGTGGGGCCGGTGCTCAGCCCCGGTGCGTACGCCAGCCGGTACACCCGGATCGGGCGGCCGTCGCGGCCGTCGGTCGGCTTGATGAAGTACAGCGTGTCCTCGCCATCTTTCGGGTCCGGCAGGATGTAGCAGTCAAAGTCGAGCCGCTTGGCCCGCTCCAGCAGGAACGTCGCGTCGTCCTGGTTCTTCTGCACCACCAGGTCGTGCGTGGGGCCTTCCCTGGTGACCTCGATGCGCAGATGGTTGCGCTGGGCGATCTGCTCGGCGATGCGCCAGTCCGGCAGATTGCGGTAGATCTTGGTCTCGTTCTCGGTGGGCTTGCGGTCCTTGAGCCGCAGCAGCCCGTCCACCCCGCTGACCTGGACGGTGGGCGAGGCCGCGTCGGTGAACTTCGGGCTGAGCGTGGAGATGGTCCCGGTGGCCACGGTGAGCAGCCGGTCGGCGTAGCCGAGCCGGACCGAGACCCGGCCGCCGAGCCGGAAGCTCGGCGAATCGCTGTGCTTGAACCGCAGGCCCACGTCGTCCCAGTTGTTCAGGGTGAGGTCGAAGCCGGACATCTCGTCGATGTCCCGGTTCACCTTGATGTCGATGATGTCGTTCTTGGTGGACGGGTCCATCTCCAGGCCCTCGATACGCACATCGAACTCGGGCGCGTACCGGTCGGGCGAGGCGACCTCGGGTGCGGGGGTGCTCATGGCGCGCTCCTCAGGCCAGCCGGGGCACGGTCAGCACCCGGCCGGGTCGCAGCTCCCGGGGATCGCTGATGCCGTTGGCCCGCGCCAGCTCCCGCCAGGCGTCAGGCCGCCGGTACAGCGCGGCGGAGATGGAGCTGAGCGTGTCGCCGCGGCGCACCACATAGCTCTTCTCCACGGTGGGCGAGGAGCGCGGTGTCTCGGCGACCTGCGTGGCGGCCGGGCGGAACTCCTTGAGCGAGAGGTCCAGCATGGCCCGCAGCGGCACCCCGTCCGGGCGGAACAACTGGTAGTTGACGTCCAGCTTCTCCACCACACCGGTGAAGACCTCCTCGTCCCAGACGAACCGGACGACCGGCGGGGCGTGTTCGCGGCTGTCGGGCCGCAGCAGGTTGCGCACCGCGTTGACGTAGGTCTTCCGTACGTTCTCCAGGGTGTCGGAGGTGTCCACCAGCGCCTGGACCGCCAGGGTCTCCGTGCCGCCGCGGACGTACTGCAGGGGCGGTGTCTCCAGGCCGGGGATGGTGATCTCGGCGAAGGTGTTGCTCTTGCTCAGCTTGTAGTCGGTGGGGTTGAACCGCAGCGGGATCCGCCGCTGCCGCTCGTCGGCGATCACCGGCCGGACGATCTCCAGCCGCGCCCGGGCCGAGCCCTGGCGGGCGAAGGACACAGGGGTAACACTCACCGCGCCTCCCCGTCGCCGAAGCGCCGTTCGCTCTCGGTGTGTCTGGCGCGCGCGCACTGGTCCTCGTACAACTTCGCCCATGCCTGGATGTGCTTGTTGAACAGGCGGGTGAACACGGCGCCGTCGTCGCCGTCCACCTGGAACCGGACCTCGAGCTGGTGAATGGTCACCTTCGGCACGCCGGTCACCTCCCTTGACTCAGGCGCGGCAAGGCGTTCGCCGCGGCGTCCTGCAGAACCTTCGTCAGCCCCTCGTGCGCGATCTCCAGCGACTCGATGGCGATCGCGTTCTGCTCCGCGTGCAGGTCCGGGCCGCTCCACTTGGCGGCGAGCCCGCCGTGGAAGGCCCACGCCGCGCCGGGCACCCCGTCCGGGCCGAGCACGATCACCGCGCCGTCGCGGCGGGCGCCCAGCGAATCCGCGAGCCCGGCCTGGTACCAGGCCCACAGCCCCGGGTCGCGCACCACCCCGCGTTTGAGCGTGATCCGGTTCCACGAGTGGCGCAGCGGCAGTTGGTGGACCGAGTCGTTGCGGCCGCCCTCCGCGTAACTCGTCACCTCCAGTTGCGCGCCGAGCCCGGTGACCTCCTGGAACGCGCCGGAGGCGGCCAGTGGCAGCAGCAGCGCCTGCGCGGGCGGCAGATACGCGTCGCCGGGGTCGAGGGTGACCAGGAAGCGGTATTTGGGCAGTGGATCCAGGGTCATGCCTCGATCACCTCCAGACCTCGGTCCTGGCCGAGTACGAGACGCAGCCGGATGAACTCCATCGGGACGGCCGGGGCGACCTCGATCTCGCAGACCAGTTGCCCCGGGTCCTGTTCGGGCGGGTTGTTCGTGTCGTCGCACACCACGCGGAACGCCTGCTCGGGCCGGTCGCCGGCGAGCGCCCCGGCCCGGAAGGCCGACAGCAGTACGGAGGTCAGCGCCCGTACCAAGGCCAGCCTCAGCTCGGGCGAGTTGACGTCGAACACCAGCGGGCTCGCAACCCGCCGGATGGCCCGCACCAGCAGATGCACCAGTCGGCGGTGCGCGATGTAGCGGGTGCCCGGGTCGGCGGACAGGGTGCGTCCGCCCCACACCATCAGCCCCCGCCCGCGGGTGCAGCGGATCAGGTCGAGTCCCGCGTCGAACAGCCGGATCTGCTGCGGCTCGGGGTACTCGGCCGCGAGGTCGACTGCCTCGAGGATCACGGCGCCCGCGGGCGTGTGGTGCGCCCCGCGCTCGGCGTCGAGGCGGGCGATGACGCCCAGGACGTGCCCGGACGCCGGGACGGTCCGCAGCGCCTGCCCATCGGGGGTGCGCAGCGGCGGGTGGTAGACGGCGGCACAGCCGAGCAGCCCGCTGTCGCCGGTGGCCGCGAGCGAGCCCGCCCAGTCGACCGCCTCGTCCACGGAGGACAGCCGAGGCGGTACGTCCAGGACGGCGAGGCGGTCGTGCAGGGGCGCCACGCTCCGCAGCAGTTCCAGCACCGTCTCGGTGTGTTCGCTGCCGGACAGGTCCGCGCCCAGGTCCGGCAGCGCCACCAGGGCCGGTTCCGGCAGTTCGGCCTGGAGCGTCACGGCGTCCGCGTACTCGCCGCGGGTGGGCGGCGCGTCGGCGCCGCCCGTGAGCGTCAGGTCCCAGGACATCGAGATCGGACCGGGCCGCCCCGGTGGCGGTGGCGGCCCGTCCGGGATCAGCCGGATGTAGCGGGATGCGGTCAGCCGGTCGGCCACATCGGCGAGCGGCAGTCCGGCGAAGGTCTCGGGCGCCTCGCCGGGCATCGTGACCCGTACGCCCACGCCGGCCGGCCCGGCGACCGTGCTGGCCTGGTAACGGATCGCGACGCGCCCGCCGTTGGCCCAGGCTCCGGGGCTGGTGGCGACCACCTGGTAGTCCATGGCGGCCAGGCCGCCGAGCGGACCGGCCGGCCACCGGGTCCGGGCCGTGGCGGCCGGCCCGGACACCCGGAGCACCCAGGCGGTGCGGCCGCCGTTCTCGAAGAAGCCGCGCAGCGCGTACGGAGTGGCGAAGGCGCCGTCCGGCGGGCCGAAGGCGCCCACGACGTCGTTCCAGCTCTCCACGCGCACCGGAGTGGCGACCGGGCCCCGGCGCAGTCGGCCCAGGAACGCCGCCACGTCCGTACGCAGCGGTTCGGTGTCCGAACCGCCTGGCCGGTACGTCAGGGATACTCCGGGGAGCGCTTCGCCGACCATGTCAGACGTCGATCTCCAGCTTCTCGACCGCCAGGACCAGGGTCTCCATGGCGATCTCGTTCTTGGTGGCGCTGAGCGTCGGACCGGTGTACTTGGTCGGCCAGCCCCGGTCGAAGTTCCAGCGCATGGCTTCCTGGCGGTTCTCGTCCAGCAGCACGATCGAGCCGGAGGTGCGCCGCACCTTGCCGTTGAGCGCTTCGACCACCCAGTTCCAGAAGCCGACGTGGCCGGTGATGCCGCGCTTGAAGGTGAGGTTGGTGAACTTCTTCAGCCCCGGGATCTTGCGGACGGTGATGTCCTCGCTCCCGGTGCGGTACTCGATCGGCGGAACCTCCAGCTCAAGACCGCTCACCTCGGTGAAGGACCCGCTCACCGCGACCCCGTCGTCGCTGACGTTGGTCACGATGATCTGGAAGTTATAGGACGCGTATGGATCGTCCCTGGTAACGGGCGGCATGGTGGCCTCTCCTCGGGCGCTCAGGCGAGTTGGGTCTCGCGGGTCTTCTGCTGGATCCGGAAGATCACGAACTCCGCCGGGAAGACCGGCGCGACACCGATGACACAGATGAGCCGGCCGTTGGCGAGGTCGTCCTCGGTCATCGTGGTGCGGTCGCAGGCGACGAAGAACGCCTCGTCGGGGGTGGTACCGGCGAGCGCGCCGCTGCGCCAGACCGTGGTGAGGAAGTTGGTGACCGTCTGGCGGACCAGGGCCCACAGCGCCTCGTCGTTCGGCTCGAACACCACCCACTGGGTACCCTCGTCGATCGACTCCTCCAGATAGAGGAACAGCCGCCGGACATTGATGTACTTCCACGAGCTGTCCGAGGAGAGCGTGCGGGCGCCCCATACCCGGTGGCCCATCCCGGGGAAGAACCGCAGCGCGTTGATGCCCTTGGGGTTGAGCAGGTCCTGATGGCGCTTGGTGATGTCCTGGGCGATGCCGTCGGTGAGCCGGATGCCGCGGATGACCGCGTTGGCGGGCGCCTTGTGCACCCCGCGCTCCACGTCCACGCGTGCGTAGATCCCCGCCATATGGCCCGAGGGCGGCACCTCGACGTCGCGGCCCGTCGCCGGGTCGCGGGTGACCAGCCACGGATGGTAGAGCGCCGCGTACTTGGTGTCGAACGGCTCACGGAACGCCTGGACGCCCTCGATGTCCAGACCGTCCTGCGGGTCGAGGATCGCGAACCGGTCCCGCAGCAGCTCGCAGTGGGTGACCAGGGCCGATTCGACCGTCCCCGACCACACGCCCGGCACCGCGCAGACGGCTACCTCGTCGATGTCCTCCAGCGCGGCGATCCCGGTCCGCTTGCCGCTGCCGCCGTCCTCGCCGACGAAGTCGGCCACGCTCAGGCTCCCGTAGGCGTCGTCCCCGTCCGCCAGCGTCAGCCAGGACCCGACCGCGGGCACGGGGAACTTCGCCGGGTCGGTGGACAGCGCCCCCAGATCCACCGCCCGCACCAGCTGCGAGCGGCCGGCCAGGGTGGTCACCAGGTTCGCCGGTGCGTCGCCGGTGAGCCGGAGGTTGGGGTGGCTCTCCGTCACCACGGCGCCGGACGAGTCGGCGAACCGGGCGTCGACCTGGGCCTCGACCAGGTGCAGCCGATCGGTTTCGAACAGCGTCCCGGGCAGGTCCGCGTCGAAGGTGACGAGGTCCGCGGCGATCGCGACGACGGTGCGGATGGTCAGATGGGTGCCGTCGTCGAGCTGGACGACCGCGCCCTCGTACAGCCGGCTCGCGCCACCGACCCGCAGCGTCGGCCCCGTCGAGGTGATGCCCCGGCGCACCCGGCGCACCACCAGCCCCCTGCGCCACGCCTCATGTGCCGCGCCGGACGGCAGGGTCAGCGTGACCTTCCCGTCCGTCGGCTGACCGACCTCGACCTTGAACCGGCCGGTGCCGATCTGCACCCAGACCTCGGGCGGCAGATCGTCGGGGTCGAGCCCGGCGACCGCGGCGACCTCGACCGTCTCGCTGTCCGCGGCGGCGTCCGCGGCGAGCTGCGTGACGAAGAGCGCGCCCTCCTGCGGATCCGGCAGCACCGGCAGCGCGGCCGACGCCATCGGCTGGATCCGCACCTGGACCGCGCCGCCCCATGAGCCGGGGCTCACGGCGGTGAACTCCAGCGTCTCCTCCGTGCTGCGCGCCCCGATCTGCACATAGTCGCCGCGGCCCGCTCTGACCTCGGCGGTCAACCCGGCGTCCAACTCGACGCGGTGGGCGGTCGCGTCGTACGCGGCGACAGCGGCGGTGTGGATCACCTGCTGGTCGTCGCCGCGGAAGAGCTGGATCTGCTGTCCGACACCGGAGAACCCGATCAGATGGGCGAGTTCCAGGCGGGTCGCGCCCTTGGCGGCGTCACGGGCGACCGGGCTCACCAGGCCATGGCCCAGCACCCCCGAGGCCGGTGTCGCCTGCCTGCTCGCGACCCGCTTGACGTACAGCCGCTGACCACCGTTGTCGAAGAAGCCCTTGACCGCCAGCGGGAACAGCCACCAGCGGCCGCCTTCCTTGGGGTCGTTCGCCCAGGTGTCCCGGATCAGGGCATCCGGCTCGGGGAGGAACCCGCCGAACGTGTTCTGGAACTCCAGGAAGTTGGTGACCAGCTTGGGCTTGCCGGTGTACGGACCGCGCACGGTGACCCCGGCCATACCGGCCGTACTGGTGCTCACCCCCGCGATCGGCCGTGGGCCCGCATCGATCTCCTCGATGTAGACCCCGGGGCTCAGATACTCCGCCATGGACGGCTCCTCACTGCTCGCGGATCTCTATGACGTGCCGGCGCTCGATGTCCTGGGGCAGCCGCACGACCAGCGATCCGGACCGGCCCGGCCGTTCGGTGGCCTCCAGGCGGAACGTCTCCTCGACGGCGTGCTCGTCGGCCTTCTCGCCCTCCCACCGCAGGGCCAGCCGGAAGGCGCCCGCGGCGTCGGACAGGGTGCGCTCATGCCATGGCGTCAGATCCCGGCTGGTCCGCCCCCTGGCCTCGACCAGCACATTGGCGATCGGTGTTCGGGTGGTCGCGTCGACCACGGCGCCATGCACCGTGCGCAGCCCCGGCGGGTAGGGGAAGGAGACGCTCGGCAGCAGCCGGACCAGACGCGGTTCGGTCACCACCGCCGGCGGGTGGGCGTCGTCATACGGGTACACCAGGAACTCGACGCCCACCAGATCGGCCGAGTACGGCTGCTCGTCGGCCGGGTACAGCGGCTGGTAGCCGGCGGCCGCGAAGCGGGCGCGGTGGCGCCGCGGCCGGGCCGCCCACGGCTCACCGCATCTGCCGAGACCCGGATAGGCGAGGGCGGCGCTGGGGGTGCGCACCGGCACCTCGTCCAGCGGCAGCCAGGCGCCGTCGCCGTCGCCCTCGTCGTCGAATCGGTCCAGCTGGACCGCCACCCCCGCGCTGCGCACCCGCCGCGCGTAGTCGTCGAACGGGATGAACCAGGCCGGGCTGTAGAGCGTCGAACCTGCCAGCGGCATGAAGCGGCTCATGGCATCGCCGCCCCGCTGATGGCCCGGCTCTGCACCGGGCGGACCGCCGTCTGGGTGGCGGAGTCCAGGTTGACCACGCGCACCTCGTAGTTCAGCGACAGCCGGTACGGCTTCTGGATCGCGTACCAGACCCAGGACTTCTGGTCCAAGGTGAGCGGGGTCAGGCTGAGGTGCAGCGAGTCGGTGCTCGCCGCCAGGCTGCCGGACAGCTGGATGCCGTCCAGGATCGCGTCGTCGTAGAACGTCTGCAGGGCCCGCCCGAGCATCCGGTGCTGGGTTGCCTGGTCACCGCCCCAGGGTGTGACCAGGTACCGCAGCAGCAGAGCCATCGGCGGCTTGCGGGCGTTCGGCGGGTCGGGGGGCTGGGAGCGCACCGGCGGCCGATTGCGCGACGTCGGGTCCTCGGCGATCTCATAGAGGAACACCGTGAGTTTCGGCGGGGGCGTCTGTACCGTCTCGGAGAGATCGTTGAGTTCCGCGATCGGCGGTTCCACCTGGCTGAGCCCGCGCAGGGCCTGGGTCAAGGTCTCCACGATGACCGTCGAGACGTCGGCGATGACGCCGAAGTCACCCATTCACATCCTCCCCCGGTTCCGGCTCGGCTCCGGATCCGGTTCCTGCTCCGGTTCCGGCTCCGGCTCCGCGCTCGAAAGCGTGCATCGGGAGCATGCCGGTCCCGGCGTGGCCGGATCGCGATTCGCGCATCACACGAGCGTCACCGACCCGTTTCGCGACCGGCTGAGACCGGCGATGACGTAACCGGACACGCGCCGACAACGCCGAGGTGACACCGGCAAGGCATATTTCCATTTATGGAAATCCCCTCAGACCGGACTGGCGTTCTGATCCTCCGGGTGTGGGTGGAAGACGGCAGGCCGGACGGCTTCCGTGCCCGCATCGTCCGCACGGGCGGCCCGCACCATGCGCCCCCCACCGCGGTGAGCGCGGTCGACGACGTACTCAGCGCCGTGCAGACATGGCTCGACCAGTTACTCGAGCCGGACGGGTGACGATGCCGCGACGTTCCGGTGATGCCCGGCCATATAGCGTCGTTTTACCGAAAGGCCGGATACACGATCATGTTTTGCTCGTAACATGGCTCCCGGGCATCCCGCTTGTCGGCAGGGGATGGGTCACTGGAGCCGATATCGCCCCGGGGGGCCGATGAGCGCAGAAGGCCACGTCATCACGTTGAGGCTGCTGAAAGGCTTCGCGCTATTGGTCGATCATAAGCGCGTTCCGGTTTCTTCCAGCGCCCAACGCCTCCTCGCGTTCCTGGCCCTGCAGGACATGCCGCGGACCCGTACCTATGTGGCCGGCACGCTGTGGCCGGACGTCACGGCCTCCCGCGCCAACGCCAATCTCCGGTCCTCCTTGTGGCGCGCGACACGCACGGGACATCAGGTCATCGACGCGTCCACACAGGAATTGGCGATCTCCAAGAACATCGACGTGGACCTCCACACGGCGGCCCGGCACGCACACCGGCTGCTCGACATGTCGCACCCCTGCGACGACATCCTCACCGCCCAGACGCGGGCGGACCTCTCGGCCGATCTGTTACCCGAGTGGTCGGAGAACGAGTGGGTGCTGATCGAGCAGGAGCAATACCACGAACTCAGGCTGTACGCCCTGGAGGCGATGACCGAACGGCTGACCGCGGCAGGCCGCCACGGCGAAGCCGTGGCCGCCGGGCTCGCCGCCGTCCGCGCGGAGCCCCTGCGGGAAAGCGCTCATCGCGTCCTCATGAACGCACATCTCGCCGCCGGCAACAGAGGCGCGGCGCTGCTGCAATACGAACAATGCGGCCGCGTCCTGCGGGAGGAACTGGGCCTCGAGCCCTCCCAGACGCTGCGCAACCTGGTCTCGCCGCACACCGAGTCGGGCGCCCTCAAGATCCCGGCGCGTCGGGTCGTCCGCCCCCCGGCGAGTGATGTCCTGAGGGACGCCACGGGCGAAGCCGAGCGCGTGACCTTCTCCCAGGCCGAGCCGCGCCCCCTCCCAAGATCCAGACGCGCCGGCACCGGCCCGCCCATGCCGTCGCGTCCTCAATAGACAGCCACCCGGGCGGCAAAAAGCGACCTCTCCGAGCAACACCCGTCACATCGGACGAAAAATTGATGCCTATAGTATTGCGGGTGTTGTCGCGAATAAACTGCAGAATTGAGTTCGCCGCGTGGCGTCAGCCACGGGCGATCCTGTGGGCCACGGCGGGCGTGGTGGCCCTCGGATTCCTCATCGCGCTGGAGATCGCCGCGCGTCGCTACGCCGGCGAACCAGGGCCGATCACCAATCAGGCGCGAGAGGTCATATTCGCCCCCAAACCCGGGCCGCTGTACGGCGGTATGGCGTTGATGATGGTGGTGCTCACCTGGCGGCAACGGTTCATCGCGCTTGGTGCCGCGATCGGCATCGACATCGTCTTCGTACTGGTGCGGTGGGCGATCGGCGCCAACGTACCCGCTGACCATTTCTTCGGCAACGGCGCGTTGTGGGTGATGCTGGGCGTCGGGGTCATCGCTGTCACGCGCCGCACCGGCCGGGAACGTGTCCTGCTGCTGAAGGGCGTCGGGCTCGGGCTGCTCCTGGTGGCCGGCCGTAAGACCGGCGACACCTGGCTGCTGATCACGGCGAAGACCCGCCCGATGGTGCTCGACGAGTACGTGGCAACCGCCGATCACGCACTGGGCAACCCGTCGTGGCTGGCAGGCCGGATTCTCAGGGCCACCGAGCCGATCGGCACCCACCTTCTCGACTGGGTCTACGGTGAGCTCGCGGTGGCCGCGATCGTCGTCGCGCTGTACCAGCTGCGCAACGTGGCGGTCGAGCGCCGCTTCCCGACCCACCATCTGGTGCGCACGTTTCTGGTGATCGGCCTCGTCGGGCCGGCCTTCTACATGATCTTCCCGGTGGTCGGACCGATCTTCACCTTCGGCCCGGGCACCTCCGGCACCGGCGGCCTGCAATGGGCGGTGGCCAACCTGTGGCCGAACACGCTGCCACCGATCAAACCCCCGCACCCGGTGCCGTACGACGGGATCACCCCCCGCAACTGCATGCCCAGCCTGCACACGGCGTGGGCTGTCGCGATCTTCATTCATTCCCGCAAGGGCCCACGGCTTCTGCGCTTCGCGGGCGCGTTCTGGCTCGTTGCCACGCTCGGCGCGACGCTGGGCTTCGGCTACCACTACGGCGTGGATCTCATCGCCGGCGTGGTGTTCACGCTCACGATCGAGGCAGCCCTGCGCTCGCTCGACCGTGGCTGGGACCGGTCAGGGATCCAGCTGGTCGCTTACGGCACAGCGGTCTTCGCCGCGCTGCTGGTGTCGTATCGCTATCTGCCGATGGAGATGGCCACGCATCCATGGGTGTTCGGACCACTTCTCATTCTGGCGCTGGCCTCAGTGATCTACGGCTATGTACGGACCACCAAACGATGGGAGCCGAAGACCACACCAGCGCCGCGACCGGAACCGCAACCCGAACTGGTTTGAGTCAATGCGGCCTGGTACCGCAACCTGCCCTCCCGGAGTTGTCCATCGTCGGTCCCGGGGTGCTGGGAGGTTTTGCCTCCCAGTTGGGAGCAAACCGGTCGTGGTCCTGGTTCTGGTCGAAGGCGCATGATGAGGGTGGGGAAATCCGACGAACGGGAGTCCGGCCCCGGGTCCGGCGCCGGCTGTGACAGAGGCATCCAATGAACCACAAACGCCCTGGAACGGGCCCGCTCACCGTAACAGTGTTCGTCTTCCCGGGGGTGCGGCTGCTCGATGTGGCCGGTCCCCTCGAGGTGTTCGCTTCGGCGAACGAGTTCGGTGGGCGCTATCGGGTGCAGACGGCGTCCGAGGACGGGGCGGCGGTGATCACCTCCGCCGGGACCCGCCTCAGCGCTGATCTGCGTGTCGATGATGTACGTGAGCCGTGCGATGTACTGGTGATCCCGGGCGGTCCGGAATGGGAAACGCTGATCAAGGACGACGCGATCTTGGATGTCGTCCGGCGTCTGCATGAGAAGGCCCGCTGCACGACATCGGTGTGCACGGGAGCGTTTCTGCTGGCAGCGGCCGGGCTGCTGGATGGGCGTCGCGCCACGACACACTGGCGGCAGTCTCAGCAACTCGCCCTGCGTTTTCCGTCCGTGCGGGTCGAACCGGACGCCATCTTCGTGCGGGACGGGCGGATGATGACCTCGGCAGGCGTCAGCGCCGGCATCGACCTGTCCTTGGCGCTCGTCGAAGATCACTACGGTGCGGAGGTCGCTCGAGCGGTTGCCAAGGACATGGTCGTCTTCATGCAACGGCCGGGGGGCCAGTCCCAGTTCAGCGCCCGTTCCCAGGTCCCGCACTCCCACCGGGAGACGATCCGCCGGGTGCTGGACGAGGTCGCCGAGAACCCCGGGGCCAACCACACGGTGTCGGCCATGGCACGCAGGGCAGGCATCAGCGTCCGCCATGTGACCCGGCTCTTCGACGAAGAGGTGGGAACCACTCCGGCCCGGTATGTGGAACAGGTCCGGTTGGAAGCTGCCCGGGCGCTGCTGGAGACGGGTGATGACGCCATGGCGGTGGTGGCACGGCGTACAGGGTTCGGCTCACCCGAGTCGATGCGCAGAGCATTTGTGCGGCACCTGGGTGTGACGCCCGGTGCCTACCGGGCCAGTTTCCGCACGACCGGCGTGGGCGCGAAGGATTCCGTGTCCAAAGCCGTCTCGCCGTAGTCGAGGCGCAACAGGCTCAAGGCCGCACCAGCGGGACGCGCGCCGTAGCGCGCGGAGCCCGCCTTACGTGCTGTGGCAACCAGCGTGGTCAGCGGAGCGCGGATGCCACGAGATCCTTCTGCTCGCCGGCGTGCCGCCGGGCAGAGCCCACGGCCGGGGCCGGTGCCGGCGGTCGGCTGACGCATCCGATGGGACGGTTCGCCAGCCGCTGCACGTGAGGCCCCACGAAGGTCCAGGCTCCTTGGTTCTCCGGCTCCTCTTGCACCCACCGCACCTCGGCGTCGGCGGGGAAGCGGGCGAGTTCCGCACTGAGCTCTTGGTCCGGGAACGGGTAGAGGCGCTCCACGCGGACGATCGCGGTGTCCGACAGGCCTGAGCTTCGCCGGTAGGCGTCCAGGTCGTAGAAGACCTTGCCCGAGCACACCAGCACGCGCCCGGTCCGGGAGGCATCGGCCGTCTCATCCGGCAGGACCGCTCGGAACGCGCCGGTGGTGAGCTCCATCAGCGTGGAGATGGCTGCCTTCGACCGCAGCATCGACTTCGGAGTGAACACGACCAGTGGCCTTCTGTGCTCGCCCCCGCCGAGCGCTTGCTGCCTGAGCAAGTGGAAGTAGTTGCCGGGCAGGGAGGGCATGGCAACGCTCATGTTCCCCTGCGCGCACAGTTGGAGGAATCGCTCGATCCTCCCGGAGGAGTGGTCCGGTCCCTGCCCTTCCAAGCCGTGCGGCAGCAGCAGCGTCACCCCGGAGCGCTGCCCCCATTTCTGTTCGGATGACGCGATGTACTCGTCGACGACGGTCTGGGCACCATTGGCGAAGTCTCCGAACTGGGCCTCCCACAGCACCAGAGCGTCGGGCCGGGCCAGGGAGTAGCCGTACTCGAAGGCCAGTGCCGCCAGTTCGGACAGCATCGAGTCGTACGAGGCGAAGTCCGCGGCCGACGCGCCGAGGGAGCTCAGCGGTGTGTACTCCACGCCGGTGCGCCTGTCGGTGAGCACAGCGTGCCGCTGCCCGAACGTGCCGCGGCGGGAATCCTGCCCGGCCAGCCGTACCGGAACCCCGTCCAGCAGCAGGGAGCCGATGGCGAGAGTTTCCGCGGTGGCCCAGTCGATCGTTCCCGCATCCAGCATCGTGGCGCGTCTGCGCAGCTGCGGCAGAACACGCGGGTGCACGGTGAAGTCCTGCGGCAGACTGGTCTGGGACGCGATGACGTGCCGGGCGGTCGTCTCCGTGATCGCGGTGGTCAGGTGAGGGGCGGCCGCGTCCTGGGCATCGACGGGGATGATGCGCTTGGCGGACTGGCCGGGCGCCGGCAAGGCCTGGGTCTCGACGAAGGCACGCTCCAAGCGTTCCCGGTAGTCCCGCAGGGCGCCTTCCACCTGCCGTTCGCCGATGTCTCCTCGGCGGACCAGCGCCTCCGCGTACTGCTTGCGCACCGAAGGTCTGGCGTCGATGCGGTCGTACATCGCCGGCTGCGTGATGGATGGATCATCGACCTCGCTGTGCCCGTGGCGCCGGTAGCAGATCAGATCGATGACGACGTCCTTGTGGAACGCCTGACGGTAGTCGAAGGCCAACCGTGCGACGCGGACGGCGGCCTCGGGGTCGTCTCCGTTGACGTGGAAGATCGGGGCTTCGATGGTCCGTGCCACATCGGTGGCGTAGGTACTCGAACGGCCGTGGGCGGGTGCGGTCGTGAAGCCGAGCTGGTTGTTGATGACGATGTGGACCGTCCCGCCGGTGTGGTAGCCGGGCAGCTGTGACATGTTCAGCGTCTCGCCGACCACGCCTTGACCGGCGAACGCGGCATCCCCGTGGACGACGATGGGCAGGACGGGGAAGGTGTCGCCACCGTCCGCGGCCACCTCCTGCTTGGCGCGGACCACTCCCTCGGCCACCGGCCCCACGATCTCCAGATGCGAGGGGTTCGCCACGACGGAGACGGCGATGGTGCCGCCGCCCAGTGCGTGATAGGTCCCTTCCGCACCGAGGTGGTACTTCACATCCCCGGATCCCTGGACCGACCGGATGTCCACCGCGTCCTCGAACTCATGGAAGATCTCCGCGTAGGACTTGCCGACGATGTTGGCCAGAACATTGAGCCGGCCGCGGTGTGCCATACCGATGACGGCCTCCCTCATCCCGTTCCTGACGGAGCGGTGCAGCAGGGCACCCAGCAGTACGATCGCGGACTCGCCGCCTTCGAGTGAGTACCGCTTCTGACCCACGTATTTGACGTGCAGGAACGTCTCGAAGGCCTCTGCCGCACCCAGCCGGTAAAGGATCTGCAATTGTTCGGCACGGTCCGGCCGGGGGTGGGGCGATTCGATCCGCTGCTGGACCCAGCGACGTTCTTCGGAGCTTTGGATGTGCATGTACTGGGTGCCGACGGTCCGGCAGTAGGATTCCCGCAGGACCTGCAGAACGTCACGAAGAGTCATGCTGACCTGCCCGGCGAAGCCGTCGACGGCGAACGTCCTTCCCAGGTCCCCGTCGCCGAGCCCGAATGCCGTGATGTCGAGCTCCGGGTGTGCGCCTCCGTGCTCCGCTGCGGTGAGCGGGTCGGTGTCGGCCATCAGGTGTCCGCGCACGCGATACGCGTGGATGAGCGCCGCGACGCGGACCGCCTTGACCGCTGCCTCGCCCGCATTGTCACTCACAGTGGTCGCGCCGTCGCGCACCCGTCGCCCCGCCACAGGGGCGGAGGAGGCGAAGAGGTCCCGCCATGTCCGGTCGACCGAGCCCGGGTCAAGCAGGTACCGCTCGTATTGTTCGTCCACAAACCATTCATTGAGGCCGAATTCCGGCCCATACGGCACCGGCTGTCCGGCGCGATATTGCGATGCCACGGTGTGGATCGCCTTCTTTCCTCATCGCATACGACCGATAGCGGACGCGGCCGGCCCGGCCGGTCATCTTCGTCCCGTCCGACGGCCTCGCTTCCGCGTCACACCGTCGACGCTACGACAGCGAGGGAGATGAGAAAGACATGCAAATATGCCATAACAGAGACATATCAGGACATGTTCAGCCCTCCTCGTACGCCGAGGCCCATACGTTCCTGGCGGCATGGCGCAGGGAGTGGCCTGCCACCACCACCCAGGCGATGACAAGCAGCCCATAGAACACCACGGCCATCCAGACGAACGCCTCCGAACCGGTCCGCTCCGCAAGGGCGCCGGTGGCCGTCACGCAGGCGCCGACCGGGAAGATGAAAGACCACCAGGTGGGCGCGAAAGGCAGTCCGGTCCTGATCGTCCGTACGGTGAGCCCCGTGGCCAGCGCCAGCCACAGCATGGCGAAGCCCCACACCACGATCCCGCCCAGCAGCGCGAACACCGCGGTGCCCCGTGCGTAGGGCGCGGGCAGCGCACTGGGCGCCACCGCGGCCAGCGCGCCGAGCGCCGTCACCGACTGACCCAACGCCCCCAGTCCGATCCACACCGTAGGAACCACCGGTCCAGTGGGGGCCTCATGGTGCACCAGGCGGCCGTAAATCATGGCCAGCACCAGCAGCGCCGCGATCAGGCCGAGCCCGAGCATCGCGTAGCAGCCCAGCAGCAGGGCGAGCCGCAACTGCCCCGCCGGCGCATGAGGGACAAGCAGCGCGCCCGTCGCCGCCGAGACCATCGGCGGCACCACGGGCATCAGCCAGCCCCCGAACGCCGCGTCCGGCGCGAAGCGGTGCCTGGTGACCATCAGATACGGCACAGTGCAGGCCGTGACAAGACCGAGCACGGTACCGAGCGACCAGAGCACCCAGTCCACGGCCAGCGCCGCCTCGAGCCCGATCAGCCGACGGCCGAGCAGCAGCGCCCCGGAGCCCACCGTGAGCAGCGCCATCGGCGGCGCGCCGAAGAACTGGGCTGTCACCGGATCACCGGCGTGCAACCGCAGCGCTCGCTGCCGGAGGTAGCCGACGGCGAGCAGGAGGAGCAGGAGCGCGGCGCCCAGCCAGACCACCATGGCGGCAGTCCGCAGCCCGTGGAAGCTCCGTGGCAGGGTGACCGCCGCATTGGCGACGATGCCGGTGCCCATCACGGCCGCGAACCAACTGGGGCCGAGGAGCGGACGTCTCTTTCCGTTCGCCGTAGGCGTCAAAGGGCTGGTTGTCGTAGGCGCCAAAGGGTCGGCGCACGGGGAACAATTCATTCCGCAAACGCTATGTTCGGCTGAGGCAGCAGTGTCGATCATGTCCTGATGTGAGCGCCGCATGGCACACACCGAGCGACCGCCAACGACGGCGGCGGTGAACCGGCGCTGGGCGCCCGGCACAGTCGACCGGTTCCGATAGCAGCTGGCCCTGATCCATGTGTCCGGGGACCTGGGCAGCGCGTTCGGTATCGACGAGGGACGTGGCCCTCGCCGGCATCCACACGGTGACCTTCCCCTACTTCCTGGAACTGCTGCCGCCGCGGCTGCGGGGCCGCGCCGCCGTCTACCTGTCGATCGGCTGGCCGATCGGTATGCTGCTCGCCGTCGGGGTCACCGGGCTCGTCGGGGGGCTGGGCTGGCATGTGGTCGCCCTGGCGAGCGTGCCGGCCGGGATCTGGGTCTTCGCGAGCCGGAGCCTGCCACCGTCCGGTGCGGGGGCGAAGTCGACACGCAGCCAATAGCGCACCAGCGCCAGGTCGCCGAACACGTCGATCACCGGGTCGTACGCGTCGAGGCCGGTCTCCTCGGGCCCGTCCCCAGCCCCGGCTGCCGGCCGCTCGTCGCGCAGCCGGTCCAGGTCCGCCTTGCCGAGCAGCAGCGGCTCCGCCGCCGAGTCCCAGACCGTCGCCCCCGGATCGAACCGCGCGTCGATGGCCTCCCGGTCCCCGGCGGCGTACGCCTCGTACATGCCGGTGACGACCGCCCAGACGGCCCGGCATCCACGGGTGAGGCCCCGGGACGGGCGAGGGAACCGTGCGGAACGGATGCAGGCATGGCAGGCCCTCCAGGTGCCGGGATTGCTCAGCAGCGGGTCACCTTAACCCGCGGCAGCCGCACCCACCGCTACCGCATCTGGCGCCGCACCAGTTCGTGCAACTTTCCGCCCGGGACGGCCATCAGCTCCGCCGGGGCGCCCTGCTCCACGATCCGGCCGCCCTCCATGACCAGGACGCGGTCGGCGTCCATGACGGTGGACAGCCGGTGCGCGATCACCAGTCGGCTGGCGTTGAGGCGGCGGGTGCTGTCGATGACGATGCGCTGGGTTTCGTTGTCCAGGGCGCTGGTGGCCTCGTCGAAGAAGAGGATGCGCGGACGGCGGATCAGGGCCTGGGCGATCATCAACCGTTGCCGCTGGCCACCGGAGATGGCGCCGCTGCCGGAGATCATGGTCTGGAGCCCCATGGGCATCTGGCCGATGTCCTCGGCCAGACCCGCCAGTTCGGCGGCCGCCATGGCCTCCTCGGGGGTGAACGGCTCGGCGCCGCGGATGCAGTCGAGCAGCGTTCCGCCGAGGGGCTGGGCGTTCTGCAGGACCACTCCGCACTGGCGGCGCACCGCTGCCTGGTCGAGGGCGGCGAGGTCCTGGCCGTCGTAGAGGACACTGCCGGACACCGGTCGTTCGAACCCGATGAGCAGCCGGAGCAGTGTGGACTTTCCGCAGCCGCTCGGGCCGACGACGGCCACGAATTCGCCCGGGCGGATCTCCAGTGAGACATCGTCGAGCACCAGCGGTCCGTCGTCGCCGTAGCGGAAGGTGAGGTTTCTGGCCCTGAGGTCACCGGAGAGCACGCCGGGCAGGGCGCTGCCGCCGCGCACCTCGGGCGGTTCGTCCAGGATCGGCTTGACCTGCTCGAACAGGGGGAGAA